>CAISJH010000119.1 GCA_903885585.1 uncultured beta proteobacterium | reverse complement strand
CCAGGGCTTCACTGACTGCCGCCACACCCGAAACCTCTTGGAATGCGATCACGTCGGCTTTGACGCCTTCGCGAAGAACCTTGGCTATCTGCTCATTGCGCTTGGCCCAGGCTGAAGGGGTGACGGCAATACCTGCCCGGGATGGTGAGCGGTAGACGCCACACGGCGGCATCACCGTCAGGTCAACACCCTCCAGGCTGGGTCGGCTCTCGTCAATGGTCCAGCCCACCCTGGCCCCGGCTGCCTGGGGCGCAACGACCTCCCAGACGCCGGTCTGCGAGTTCTTCGCGAAGCTCTTATCGCATTGCGCGATCCACTGAGGAAGTTCGGCCTGAGAGACGTGCCAGCCCAGGTTCCAGGTCGCCACCCTCAGAGTTGAGGCCTGAACCAAAGGGGTCATGGATAGGCCCACCAAGCAACCGACAAGGGCCGCGAGTTTTGAATTCATCGTGCGTACGCGCTTCCTGGCTCAATGGGTTTCGGGCTTGTCTCTCGATCCTGAATCAACCCCCGGGACAACCTCAGGAGGAGACTGAAGAGAAGATTCTTCTCGAGCAGCAAGCTTGCTCGAGTTGCCGATCAAGGCGCTGGCATCTTGGTGTCGCCCCAGCAGCAAGGCCAGTCCTTGCGGTCGGCTGGGAGCAGCTTCACTCCTGGGATTGCAGGGTGACGCTCGGCCAAGCGTTTCCACGTGACTCGCGGTCGACGCTGCCCAGGTCAGCACCGAGGTGCCCGACCTTCACGTAGATGAGCGCTCCCTCAGGCCCAGTGAACGGCGCGTGCCGGCTCCATCGCGGGCTGCGCAGCCAAGTGCTGCGGGCGTATTCGCCCCGTTCGTCACGAAAGTCCCCCTCCAGCACGAGGATCTCCTCACCTCCGGGATGGGTGTGGGCATTGAAGCGAGTGTCTGGCGCCCAGCGCACCAGCGCGGTGTCGATGCCGTCGTGGCTGTGCAGTGGCAGGACGCTGAGTCCGGGTACGAGCCCGGGGCGCCAGGAGGCTTTTCGGGTGTCCAGACGCACTGCAGCCGTGTCGTCAACGGCGAACTGGCGCAGCTTGACGAACAACAGGCAACCCTCACGAGAGTAGGGCGCATGTGCGGTGCCAGGCGGGTTGCGCAGGTAGGTGCCCGCAGGGTACTCCCCGAATTCGTCTCCAAAGGTGCCTTCGAGCACGAGGATTTCCTCGCCCCCGCCGTGCTCGTGGCGGGCAAATTGTGAGCCGGGTGCATAGCGCACGAGGCTGGTCGCCCGTGCGACTTCGTCGCCGACACGGTCTAGCATCCGACGCTGCACTCCCGCTGCGGGCGAGTCCACCCAAACGGCGTCGCTTGCGTGGCAAACCACGCGGCGCGAGAAGTCGTCGTGCAGGTTCATGAGGCGGGTGCGGTCTCGTGCAGTAGAGGGGTCAGGAAGCTGATGAATGAGTCTCTCACGCGCTGGCCAGTCCACAAGTCCCCACGGGCAGTCGTGCAGTGGGGATGTGTCTCTAAGGTTCCTCCGAT
>CAISJH010000118.1 GCA_903885585.1 uncultured beta proteobacterium | reverse complement strand
GCCACCACCGACCTGCTGGCCGGCACCGTACCGCTGTCGTTCCCCGGCACCAACGGGATGATGAAGCACATCAAGGGCGGCAAGCTCAAGGTGCTGGCCACCTCGGGCGTCAAGCGCTCGCCGCAGCTGCCCGATGTGCCTACGCTGGATGAAGCCGGCCTGAAGGGCTATTCGGCCTATGTCTGGATGGGCCTGCTGGCGCCCAAGGGCACGCCCGCGGCCATCGTCGACAAGCTGCAGCGCGAGTTCAAGGCCTCGCTGGCCTCGCCCGAGGTGGTGACCTTCATGACCGAGGCCGGCATCGAGACCGTGGCCTCCACCCCGGCCGAAATGGACGTCTACTTCCGCGAGGAGCGTGACCGCTGGGCGCGCATCGTCAAGGAAACGGGCGCGAAGGTGGACTGACCCGGCCCGTTCGGCCCGCTGCGCTCAGGGCTACCCCAACTCACAAGCTCCGCTCAAGCAGAAGAAAGAAGCACCCCATGACCCAAGTCACCGGCCAGGAACACTGGACCACCAAGAAGACCGCCGACGGCGACGTGAAGCTGTTCCTGTGGGAGAAGTACGTGGGCAGCCCCGAGGGCAAGCCCGCGGTGCTGTGGGTGCACGGCTCTTCCATGGCGTCCACGCCCACGTTTGACCTCACGGTGCCGGGACGGCCCGACTCCTCGGTGATGGACTGGTTTGCCGAGCGCGGTTTCGTGTGCTGGTGCGTGGACATGGAGGGCTACGGCCGCAGCAGCAAGCACCGCGACATCTTCTGCGACATCTCCAACGGCGCCGACGACCTGGCTGCGGCCACCGACTACATCCGCGCCACGCGCGGCATCGAGAGCTTCCTGACCTACGGCATCTCCTCGGGCGCGCTGCGCGCGGCGCTGTTTGCGCAGCGCCACCCGCAGCGCGTGAGCCGCCTGGCGCTGGATGCCTTCGTCTGGACCGGTGAGGGCGCGCCCACGTTGGCGCAGCGGCGCAAGAAGCTGCCCGAGTTCACAGCCAACAAGCGCCGGCCCATCGACCGCGCTTTCGTCTATTCCATCTTCGAGCGCGACCACCCGGACTGCGCCGAGAAGCGCGTGGTGGACGCTTTTGCCGACGCCATCCTGGCGCTGGACGACTCCATGCCCAACGGCACTTACATCGACATGTGCTCCAAGCTGCCGGTGGTGGACCCGGCGAAGATCACCGTGCCCACGCTGGTGCTGCGCGGCCAGTTCGACGGCATCGCGGCCATGGACGACCTGATCGAGTTCTTCAAGCGCCTGCCCTCGCCCGACAAGCAGTTCACGGTGATGAACGGCATCTCGCACGCGAGCTTCCAGCAGAAGAACTACCAGATGGTCTACCAGATCCTGCACGCCTACTTCACGCAGCCCGCGCCGGCGTACACCAGCGACGGGCATTGAGGTGAAGCGGCTCCTGTGGGGCCTTCTGTGGGGGCTGGCTGCCGTGGCCTTGGGCCTGGGCAGCGCCTGGGCCGTGCTGCGCAGCGTCTCCCACTATGGGGCCTCGGCCGGGCCTTGGCGTGCCAGCACGCTGGCGGGCAGCCCCGATGCAGACCTCTACACCCGGGCGCGCGTCGCCTTGGGCGGGTTGCTCGCGCTCAACCGCGAGGAGACCATGTACTTCGTCGCCACCACCGACACCGCTGGCCGGCCACTGCGCGCGCGCTGCAGTTACCGCGTCACGGGGGTGCCGCCGAAGGCGCGTTGGTGGAGCGTCACCACCTACGCCGACGACCTCTTTCTGTTCCCGAACGAGCAGCGCCGCTACAGCGTCAACGGCAAGACAGCTGCGCTGGACGCTCAGGGGCGCTTTGCCTTCGTGAGCGGGCCGGTGGCGCCCACGGGGCTGGCGGCCTTGCCCTGGATTCCCACACCCGGTGAAGGTGGTCTGTACTTCACCCTGCGCGTCTACAACCCTGAGGCGGCGCTGTCGGCCGCCCCAGGCACGCTGACCGCGCCAGCCATCGAGTTGCTGGGGGGCTGCCCGTGAGCAGGCCGCCACGTCATCTGTTGCGCCGTCTGCTTCCCTGGTTGCTGGTGGCTGCTACCGTGCACCTGCTGGCGGTGTGGGCCCTGCCGCGCGTCATCATGTGGCGGTTGTCAGCCATGGCCACGCCGCAGGAGCGCGCCGGCGTCTACCTGCCGCCGATGACCGACCACACGCAGCGCCGCGTCGTCATGCCCAGCCCCGACCTGCTGTACGCCACTTGCGCGCTGGACGTGGCCGAGCGTCCGATGCGCATCCGCGTCGACCTGCGCACGCCGGGCTACAGCTCGGTTGCCCTGTACGCTGCGAACTCCGACAACTACTTCGTACTCAACGACCGCCAGGCGGGTGACGCCCCGGTGGATCTGGTGCTGATCGGTCCGAAGGCCTATGCGCAGGCGCCTGCGATCCCGCCTGGCGCCCGCACGGTCACCGCGCCCAGCAACAAGAGCCTGCTGCTCATGCGGGTGCTGGTGGCCGATTACGGGGCGCAGAAGGACGTGGTGGAGGCCGCGCGGCGCACGCTGCGCTGCGAGCCGCTGTGAGCTGTGCTCCTGGCGAGCCTGCTCACGGCGCAGCCGCTGACAAGCTCCGGATGGAGGAGACCCTGACGCTTGGAGCCGCCATGCGCCTACGACTCCACCTTCTCCTGCAGCCACACCTTGATGAGAGATTGATACGGTACGTCGCGCGCATTGGCTGCTGCCTTCACCGCGTCCAGCAGGTGCTGCGGCAGACGCAGCGAGATGGTCTTGGTCGAGGGCTTGAGGTTGGGCAGCGTCACGCGCTGGGCGTGTGACCAGTCGACAAAAGTGCTGGAGTCGCGGCCTGCCGTTTCCCAGAAAGCGCGCTCCTGCGCCTCCGTCTCAAAGGTTGGAATGGGTTTACGGGCTTTGCTCATAGACAACTCTCTCCTTGCGGTGCATGTCCCGAGCCGAGATCACGCGGATCAGGGCTTTGCCGCTGCGCAGGATGAAGGTGATGTGCAGGCGGCGTCCCTCACGGGTCTGGCCCAGGGCGTGAAACCGGGGCTCTTGCTGCGCATGCTGGTGGTCCACCAAGAGCAGCAACGGTTGCCGGAAGAAGACCTCTTCCGCCTCTGACTGTGACACCCCGTGCTTGTCGTTCTTGCGCGCGTTGCCATCGTCCCAATCAAAGCCGGTGATGCGGTTGAGGTCGATCATGTGTGTATGACCATGATATACGGCATCGATCGCGCGCCGCATGTCCGCACGCCTGCGGCGGCACGCGGTATCAGGCCCTGAAAACCCTGATGGTGGCGCGTCAGGGCAGGACCGATCATCTGCTCGAGCCCTCCACATCGCCCATGTACCGCTTGCATTCCCACCGGCATCGCCCGGTCCACCAGGGTGTGCTGCCTACCGAAAGGCTGCGGCGCGACCGTCTGGCCGCTGCTGTGGTGGCAGCTCAGCCTGAAGACCCGCACGCGCACGGCCCGCATTCGTTATCGGAATCGGTACCCGAGTACCGACGCTTGATGGCCCCTTTGCTGGACGGGCCGGTGGCTGCGACTCGCGCACCGATTCCCGACGACCTGCTCACCCGCCAGCGCCACCTCAAGGCCGCCGCCTACTTTCTGGATGCGACGCTGGCGGGGGTGTGCCGGCTGCGGCCGGATGAGGCGGCAACGGCGGGTACCGAGGGCGCCGCCGCCGCGGGGCCCACCCACGCCCTGGTCATCCTCATCGAGTTCGGCCGCGAACCGGCTGAGGGCGAACCTGGTGATGCCTGGATCCGCGGCTGCAATACCGAGCGCACCGACCTGCGCTGCGCCGAGGTGGCCGCCGTGCTGGCGGGCTATCTGCGCTCCTTGGGCTGGAGAGCCCGCGGCCATGTGCAGGGCGACACGGCCCTCAACCTGGCCGCCCTGGCGCAGCGCGCTGGTGTAGCCCTGGCGGTGGACAGCGTGCTGCACATGCCGTTCTCGCAGCGGGGTTTTCGCATTGGGGTGGTGACCACCGACCTGGAGCTCGCCTGCGACGAGCCCATCGCAGCTGACCAGAGCCTGGACTGGCCCGACGACGATGCGCGGCAGGGCGTGGGCGGCACGCGGCCTGCCTTCGAGGACGAAGAACTGGCGCGGCGCCCCGTGCACCTGGGCCGCTGGCCGATGGAGCGCATCCGCCGTGTGGCGCAGCCCACCACGATGATCGACCGCGCGCGCATCCAGCGCGTGCCCAAACGGGCCGATCTCTTCACCCGAGCCCTGGCCGGTGACTTGGGCCCCCGCGCGCAGCAGGAGCGCACGCGCTTTGCCGTCAAGCACCCGCTGGCGTTTGCGATGACGCCGCTGATCCGGGGCCTGGTCCCGCTGCAGGGCCCGCGCGAGAAGCTGCAGCCCTCCGGCTGGGGCGGGGACCTGTCGGACCCGCAGCGCAACGCGCAGTCGATCAAGGCGCTGGGGCACTTCCTCGGGGCGGACTTCGTGGGGATCTGCGAGGCCGAGCCGTGGATGTGGTATTCCCACGACGAGGTGGAAGGCCGGCCCATCGAGCCCTACCACCGGTTTGCCGTGGTGATGCTGATCGACCAGGGCTTCGAGACCATGGAGGGCGCCTCGGGCGACGACTGGATTTCCGGCGCGCAGTCCATGCGGGCCTACCTGCGCGGCGCGCTGATCGCGGGGCTCATGGCCGCGCATGCGCGGCGCATGGGCTTTGGCGCCCGCGCCCACTCCAATGCGCATTCCGAAGTGCTGCACCTGCCGGCCGTGCTGATGGCCGGCCTGGGCGAGCTGTCACGCATCGGCGAGCTGGTGCTCAACCCCTTCATCGGCCCGCGCTCGAAGTCGGTGGTCTTAACCACCGACCTGCCGCTGCAGGTGGACCAGCCCATCGACTTCGGCCTGCAGGACACCTGCGGGCAGTGCCTCAAGTGCGCGCGCGAGTGCCCCTGCAACGCCATCCCCTACGGCCCCAAGACCCTCTTCAACGGCTACGAGATCTGGAAGCCGGACGTGGAGAAGTGCGGCAAGTACCGCCTGACCAACATGAAGGGTTCGGCCTGCGGCCGCTGCATGAAGACCTGTCCCTTCAACAGCGAAGACTTGGTGGAGTACGAACAGCGCCTGTGGCAAGCCATCGAGGCTGCAGGCAGCCCCCAAGGTGCCGGCGGTGCCCGGCCCCGTCCCCCCGAGGGGGAGGAAGAAGACTTGGGAGCGGCCCGGCGTCTTCTTGAAAGCCGGCGCCGTTTCATCGAGCAGGACGACCGCATGGGCGGTGGCGAGCGCAACCCGGTCAAGCGCTGGTGGTGGGATCTGGAGATCGTGGGCGGTGTGGTGCAGGCCCCCGTGGCCGGCGTGAACGAGCGTGACTTGTCACCGGGGCGCGAGGATCGTCTGGCAGCGGCGCAGAAGATTGCGGTGTTCCCGCCGCACCTGCAGCCGCGCGGCGGCACGACGCTGGCGACCGTGGTGCCGCTGGAGCGAGCGGCAGGGTTGAGAGCGTCGCAGGAGGCGCAGCCGCCTCAGGTGCAAGACCCTGCAGCGCTCAAGCCATCGCCTGACCGCCGTTGACGTCCAGCGTCACCCCGGTGATGAAGCTGGCATCCTCAGAGGCGAAGAAGGCCACCGATGCAGCAATGTCCTCCACCTCGGCGTGACGGCGCAGTGGGACTTCCTGAAGCACACGCTCACGCTCCTGCGCGCTGCGGCGCTCGTTCCAGAGGGCCTGCGTGCGGTCGGTCATCACCACGCCGGGGCAGATGCAGTTCACGGTGACGCCGTGGGGGCCGAACTCTTGCGCCAGTTGCCGGGTGAGCGCCGCCATGGCACCCTTGGCGGCGGCATAGTTCGGCCCTGCGATCAGGCTGCCAAAGCGCCCGGCCTTGGAGCCGAAGTTGATGATGCGTCCGAAGCCGCGCGCCACCATGCCGGGCAGCACCGCACGGCTGGCGCGTACGGCGCCCATGACGTTCAGGTCCATCACCCGCTGCCAGTGCGTCTCGTCTTCGTCCAGAAAGCGGTAAGGTGTGTGCAGTGAGCCGCCGGCGTTGTTCACGAGAACGTCGAAACCGCCACTGTCTTGCGTCATCCGCTCCAGCGCCTGCGCCGTGTCTTCTGCGCTTGCCGAGTCCATGACCTGTGTGTGCAGGCGCCAGCCGCCTGCCGAGGCCACCACCGCGGCGGCCTCGAGCGCCGCGGCATCCCGGTCGGTGATCCAGACCTGGGCGCCTTCGGCCGAAAGCCGAACGGCCGTGGCAAATCCGATGCCACGCGCTGCCGCCGTGATCAGGACCTTGCGTCCCTCCAGGCGCCGGCAGCCTCGGGCGGGGTCGGCTTCCCGCAGGACAGGCGGAGGCAAGTGGGCGTAGAGGTCGGTCGTTTCGCTCATGGGAATGCCTTTGCTTCAAGCCTGTGGGTGTGCACCCTGCGGCCCTCTTACCAACCGCCCCGGCAGAGCCCCCGTAGGCTCTCCGTCTTCCATGATGGCCTGCCCTGCTACGAAGGTGGCCAAGTAACCCAGTGATGCCTGGGTGAGCCGTCGTCCGCCGGCGGGCAGGTCAAATGACACCGTGGGTGGCAGTAGCCGCAGCCGGTCCAGATCGATCAGGTTGAAGTCGGCCTTCAGGCCCGGTGAGATGCGGCCCCTGTCGTGGAGTCCATAGATGCTGGCCGTGTCGGCGGTCTGCCGCTTGACCATCATCTCCAGCGGCAGCGTGGGCCCGCGTGTGCGGCCACGCGCCCAGTGGGTGAGCATGAAGGTGGGCATGCTCGCGTCACAGATGTAGCCACAGTGCGCACCGCCGTCGGCCAGGCTCATCATCGTGCGCGGGTGCTGAAGTTGCGCATGAAGATGGCTCAGGTCACCGTAGGCGTAGTTGAAGCTTGGGAAGTAGACGATGGCTTCCCCTTCTTGCTGCATCAGCATGTCGTACACGACCTCCAGCGCGTGGCGGCCTTCGCGTTGCGCGATGGCCGCCACGCTGTGTTCGGCTGGTGGCTCATAGTCGGGCTCCGTACCCCCTGCAGGCACCAAGGCAAACATCTTGTGCCAGCTTTGCGTGAGGTAGGCCATGCGCGAATCGTGAGCGCTGGCATGGTCTGCCGCCGCCGGCGCCAGCAGTTGCGCACGTATGGCCGGATCACGAAGCTTCGTCAGTCGTTGCTCCCAGGGCAGCGCGGCGAGTGAGGGCCACAGTGGATGCGCGATGAAGGGGTGGGTCGAGCCCTTCCAGGTCATCAGAATGCTGGCCGGGCGGCCGCTGACGGCACCATAAAGCGGGACGTCCTGGCGGTGCGTGTCGTCAAGAGCAGCCAGCAGGCGCTTCCAGGTGTCGGGCGTGGCGTCGGTCTGCACCAGCGCAAAGGCCACGGGCAGGCGGTTGCGGCGAGCCACTTCGGTGAGCCAGGGCAACTCGCTTTCCATCTGGTAGTGGTTCGAGGTCATCTGAAACACCCCGTGACCCACCTCACCCAGCGCCGCGGCGATACCCAGGATCTCATCGGGTGAAGCGAAGGTCCCCGGTGGGTACTTGCGGCCCTGGTACTTGTGGATCAGCGTGCGGCCCGTGGAAAAGCCCAGCGCCCCGGCCTTCAAGCCTTCACGCACCAGCGCCACCATGGCGGCAATGTCATTCGGCGTGGCTTCATCGTGCGTGAGGCCGCGTTCGCCCATGACATAGGTCCTCAGCGCCGAGTGCGGGATCTGCGCTCCCACGTCCACCGCGTGCGGCCGGCGCTCCAGCGCGTCCAGGTACTCGGGAAAGCTTTCCCATTCCCACTGGATGCCCTCGGAAAGCACCGTGCCCGGGATGTCCTCCACGCCTTCCATCACGCTGATGAGCCATTCGCGCCTGTCAGGCTTCACAGGGGCGAATCCCACGCCGCAGTTGCCCATCACGGCGGTGGTGACGCCGTGGTTGGAGGACGGGCTCAGATACGGGTCCCAGGTGGCCTGGCCGTCGTAGTGCGTGTGCACGTCCACCCAGCCGGGCGTGAGGAGGGCGCCGTCGGCATCGATGCTTCGATGCGCGCCGCCCAGGCTGGCCACGCCGTTGCCACCCACGGCGCTGATGATGCCGCCTCGCACCGCCACGTCGCCGTGGAAGGCGGGTGAGCCGGTCCCGTCGACGATGCGGGCGTTCTTGATGAGCAGGTCGTTCATGAGCACTTCTTCGTCAGCCGGTAGGTCATTCGAGCCTGATCTTGGCAGTGCGAATGACTTCGCCCCAGCGGTCATGGTCGCTCCGCACGATGGCGGCGAACTCCGCCCCGCTGATGCCTGAAGGTTGGGCACCTTGCTGTTCCACAAACTTCACAAACTCCGGCGTGGTGACCACTCGGCGCAGAGCGCCTGCCACGCGCGCGGCCAACTCAGGTGCCATGTTGCCGGGGCCGAACAACGCCTGCCAGCCGACGATGTCCAGGCCGGGCACCCCTTGCTCGGCAATGGTGGGCACGTCGGGCAGAACCGGCACACGCGTGGGGGTGGCGGCCCCCAGCGCCTTGACCTTGCCGGCTTTCATCTGGGCGATGGCGGTGGTGGTGCCGTCGAAGTAGAGCTGCACGTCGCCCGCCAGCAGCGCACGCGTGGCTTCAGGCGTGCCCTTGTACGGGACATGCACGATGTCGATGCCCGTGCGCATCTTCAGCAACTCGCCGTTGAGGTGTGAAGTGGAACCAGCCGAAAACGACGCATAGTTGAGCTTGCCCGGATTGGCCTTCGCATACGCCACCAGTTCGGCGATGTTGTTATACGGTGCCGAGGCCTGCGTCACCAGGACCGTGGCGGACTTCATCACCTGTGTCAGGGGAGTGAAGTCCTTCATCGCGTCATACGGTAGCTTGGCGTAGAGGTGCGGGTTCTGCGTGTGCGTGATGACGATGGTGTACAGCAGCGTGTGGCCATCGGGTGCTGCGCGCGCTACCTCCTGTGCACCGATGAACGTGCCTGCGCCGGGCTTGTTGTCGACGATCACCGGG
>CAISJH010000117.1 GCA_903885585.1 uncultured beta proteobacterium | reverse complement strand
GCCGCGCTCCACGCTCTCGGGCAGGGCATCGGCGCTGATGGCGATCACCGGGATGTCGCGCGTCTGCTCGTGTTGCTGCAAACGGGCCATGAGCTCGAAGCCGTCCATGCCCGGCATCTGGATGTCGGTGAGGATGAGGGCAGGGCGTTCGCGCAGGGCCATCTCCAGTCCCGGGGCACCGTCGTCCGCCGAGATCATGGTCAGCCCAGGCAGGCGCGTCACCATCGCCTCCATCACCATCGCGTTCACCGGGTTGTCCTCGATGTAGAGCACGGTGGCGGCATGAGCGGCCAGGTCCTGCTCTGGGTGAGTCGCTTCATCGTCCTGATCGGCCATCGCGCGGCTTTCCAGCGCTGGCCCTTGGGTCGGCGTGGCCAGAGCCTGAGGCAGGGCCTGGCGTGCGCCTGAGTCTGCACCCTGCGGCGGGGCCGTCCTCACCTGGCCTGCGGGCAAACGCACCCAGAAGGTGGAGCCCTGACCGGGTGCGCTGTCCACGCCGATCTGGCCGCCCATGGCCTGCATCAGGCGGCGGCTGAGCGCCAGGCCAATGCCGGTGCCCTCGATGCCCGAGCGCTCGGCGCCCAGGCGCTGGAAAGGCTCGAACAGGCGGTTCTGATCTTCGTCGCTCAGGCCCGCGCCTTCATCGCGCACGCCCAGCCAGACGCGGTCGTCGGTCTCGCGGCACTCCAGCATCACTGCGCCGCCGGCTCGGTTGTACTTGACGGCATTACCGATCAGGTTCAAGAGCACCTGCATCAGGCGTGTGCGGTCGGCCTGCACGGTCAGGCCCGGGCGGGGCGCCACCCATTGCGCTGGCACCTGCACGCTCTGGCGCTGGCCCAAGGGTTGCATCAGGGCCAGCGCCTCGCCCACCAGTGCTTCGAGGTTGATGGGTTGCAGCTCCACTGCAAACCGGCCCTCCTCGATACGGCTCAGGTCCAACAGGCCGTTGATGAGGTTGAGCAGATGGCCGGCCCCGGCCAGGACTTCGTGGACCTTGAGCTCCTGCGCTGGCGCCAGGGGCCATTGCTTGTCGCTCGCCAGCAGCTGCCCGAAGCCCAGAATGGCGTTCAAGGGTGTGCGCAGCTCGTGCGACATCTGCGACAGGAACTGCGATTTGGCCTGGTTGGCGCGCTCCGCCTCTTCCTTGGCAGCCACCAGCGCGTCCTGCGCGCGCTTGCGCTCGGAGACGTCGATGCCGAAGGTGTAGAAGGTCTGCCCGCCGTCGGCGCGGCGGGGGCCAGCCACCTGGATGACCTGCACGGTGACAGGCCCGAGGCCATGTGCATCTTCGTAGGTACGCTCGAAGCTCCAGGCCTGTCCAGCGTTGGCAAAACGGGCCTGGATGTTGCGCGTCATGCCCACCAGGTCGCGCGGGCTCAGAAATCTCTCGATCGGCTGGCCCACGATCTCCTGTGGGGTGCCGCCCAGCCGCTGGGCTGTGGCCTCATTGACGAAGCTGTAGTGCAGGTCGTTCTCGATGGCGGCGATGTAGCCCGGGAACGACCTCAGCAGCGCCTGTAACTCCGCTTCCCGGTGCTGCAGCAAGGCCTGCGCGTGCTTGATGGGCGTGAGGTCGGTCCACATGCCCACCGACCCCACCTTGGCTCCGGTGCCGTCGTACACGGGGGTGGCGTTGTTGAAGCACTCCACGCGTGAGCCGTCGGGGCGCACGATGCCGATCTCGTAGCCTTGTTTGTTCCCCTGCTTGCGCAGCTCCAGCTGGTGGTTCAACACAGCGCGGTCCGGGCCGCTGAAGAAGTCGAACACGGGGTGCCCTAGCACCTCCTCCCGCGGGCGGCCCAACAGCCGGCACATCGCCTGGTTCACGTCGCTGGTCAGCCCCTGGTTGTCCAGGAACCAGATGCCTTGCTCGGTGTTCTGCAGCAGCTGCTCGTTCAGGCGCGACTGGTCGGCCAGCGCGCGGTCCATCCGCCGCAGCTCGGTCACGTCCTGCACGGCGCCTTCCACCCGCAGCACGCGGTCGGCCTCCAGCACGGGCCGACCGACGAACAGCAAGGTCCCCGCTCGGCCATCCGGGCGCAGGATGTCGGCCTCCATGCGCAGCGGCGTACCCGCGCGCAGGGTGTCATGCAACGCGGTCTTGAAGGCGGCGGCTGACGCGGGCAGCAGGCAGGACGCAAGCGCTTCCACGCGCAGTTCTGGCGCGGGGGTGATGCCGAGTTCTCTCGCTGTCTGGTCCGCGAGGCTGACCAAGCCCGTGGCGGCGTCCAGCTCCCAGGGGCCGATCTCCGCCAACGCGCCAATGCGCTCCAGCCGCGCCATGCCCGCCTGTGCGGAGGCGGTGGCATCCTGAGCCTCCACATTGCGCTGCACGTAGTTCAAGAAGCCGCGGCGGCCGCGCAGGGCCGACATGACCAGCATGCCAACGAACAGCAGCACCAGCGCCCAGACCTGCCAGGGGCTGTCCTGCGCATGGCGCACCAGGTGAACCAGTCCTGGCAGGGACACGGGCACGGCGAACAGGGCCGTGGCCACCAGGTCGAAGGAGTTGGCAATCACCGAACCCGTCAACAGTGCCGCAGCGGCAAACAGGATGGCGTGGTGCGCCGGCCCGCCGGGCAGTTGCTCCATCAGCGGGGCCAGCAAGGCCCAGGACAGACCATTGAGCGCAATGGCCGCCCGGTGGAGCCTCAGCCAGCGGGGGTTGGATGGGTCCTGCGCCAAGCTTGCACGTGAGATTCCATGCACGAGGAAGCGCAGCAAGGTGCTGACCACCATCAAGCCCAGCCAGCCCAGCAGCCACAAGGGCGACGGCGCGGGCCACAGCCACAGCACCAGGGCCACGCCCACCGTGCCGCTGGCCAGCGGCAGCACGCCTAGCGACTTGCCGTGCAGCCGGATCTGTTCCGTGCGCTGGGCGCGGGCCAGGGTGTCGTGGTCACGTTCCATGGCGCCTTGGTCTCATCCGGTCCTGGTGGCTACGGCGCCGCGCACTCAGACGGTGTGGGGCCGGTCTGCCGCCCGCCCAAGCAGCAGCTCCACGTCGCGCCGGGCGCGCTGGTGGTCGCTGATGTCGATGCCGAAGGCGTAGAAGGTCTGCTCGCCCTGTACACCCACGGGGCTGGCCACGCGCGTGACCTGCAGGGTGACGGGGGGCAGACCATGGTTGGCCGGGTAGCTGCGCTCGATGGTCACGGGCCTGCCGGGGTCGCCGAAGCGGTCTTCCACATCGCGTCGCATGTTGCTCAGGGTTTCGCCCTCCAGCACCTCGTCGATGCGCCGGCCGATGAGGGTCTCGGGCGTGCCGCCCAGGCGCGCCGCAGTGGCCTGGTTGGCATAGACGTAGCGCAGGTCCTGGTTGATGGCGGCGATGTATCCTGGAAAGGCGTCCAGCAGCGCACGCTTGTCGGCATCGGCCGATTGCGCCGCCCGCAGCACCGCCTGGCGGGCAGTCACGTCGCGGCAGATCATCATCACGTGACGCACCTGGTGCAGGTCATCGCCGAAGGGGTAGTAGTCGATCTCCAGATCGGCCAGGCCACGGTCGGGCAGTTCGAGTTGGGCCTTCACGCTCACCCGGTGCCTCTGGATCATGCACTCCACCAAGGCGTCGCGCCGCTCGGGGATCAACTTGTCCGGCGCCACCTGGCGCACGTGCCGCCCTATCGCTTCCTTGCGTGACAGGCGGTTGGCGCGGCACCAGGCGTCGTTCACCATGCGGTAGTGCCCGGTCTCGTCCACCACGCTGATGAGGTCGGGCGTGGCATCAGCCGCCAAGCCGAACATCTGGACGGTGTTCTCCGCCTGGCGTTGCTGCGAGACATCGGTCCAGATGATCATCCAGCCCGCGCCGTCGCCCACGTTGTCGCGCAGCAGGCTCACCTTGCGGGAGCACAGGCAACGGCTGCCGTCAGGCCGCACCAGCAGCGTGTCGGCCTCCCACTGGTCATGGGCGGGCTGCGCCAGGGTCTGCCGCAGCAGTGTGGCATCGTCAGGTAGCAGCAGGTCGAAGATGCTGCGCCCCACCAGGCTGCGCACGTCCCGGCCCAGCATGCGGCACATGGCCGGGTTGACCGCCGTGGTGGTGCCAGAGACATCCACGATCCACACACCCTGCGTGCTGGCCTCGAACAGGTGCTCAAGCAGGTTCAGTCGTTCGGGCAGCGAGGACGGCAGGTTCATGGCGTGGCCGTATTGGCAGGTTGGGAAGCATTCTTATGCGGTGGCGTCCGAGGCAGGCGTTCGATGTGCTCTGCAGTGTCGGCACCTTCGATGGGAATGCTAACCCCCGCCTGGGCTGGGCAGGGGAGTGCTTGAGTGTTTGACTGGGCGTGCGGTCTCAGGCGGCGCAGGCTGGAGCCGTTGTGACAGTTTGCACACCCGCCTGCCGCATCTGAGCAAGCGCCGCATCCAGCGAGCCTCCGAGGTCGATGGCGCGGCAGGCTTCCAGCAGCACCACGACCTCAAAGCCCTGGGCGCGGGCGTCAAGCGCGGAATAGGCCACGCAGTAGTCGGTGGCCAGGCCGCACATGAACAGCCGTTTCAGGCCGCGCTCGCGCAAGTAGCCCGTCAGCCCCGTGGGGGTGCGGCGGTCGTTCTCAAAGAAGGCCGAGTAGGAGTCGATGCCGGTGCGAAAACCCTTGCGGATGACCAGTCGGGCGGCGGTGGTGTTCAGCCCCGCGTGGAAATCGGCACCGGGCGTGCCTTGAACGCAGTGGTCGGGCCACAGGGTCTGGGCGCCGTAGGGCATCTGCACGGTCTCGAACGGCGCGTGCCCGGGGTGGGCACTGGCGAAGGAGCCGTGTCCGGCGGGGTGCCAGTCCTGCGTCAGCAGAACCTCGTCGAACTGGGGCATCAGGCGGTTGATCACCGGCACCACAGCGTCGCCGTTGGCCACGGCCAAGCCCCCACCGGGGCAGAAGTCGTTCTGCACGTCCACGACGAGCAGGGCATCGGTGGTGCGTTGGATGGGCAGGGGCGGGTGGGCAGCAGCAGGCATGGATGGAGCGGCGTCGAACGTTGAGGGGAACCAACGCGCAGCTTCACACGGGGCTGCAGGCGGCGTCAACTGGCAGCGCCGGGTACGTGGGTTCCTTGCGGGTTTTCTCGGGGGGCGGGCAGGGCGCTGCGGCCTTTGCACGAGAGGAGCGGCCCACCATAATCGATCGGCGCTGGCGCCGGGTGCGCTGGCCTGCGATGGCCTGGCGGGGTGCTTCATGGCGCCCTGTGGTCCATCTCCCTTGAACTCCCATGTCGAATGTCTCAGGAGCCCCACGCCATGACCCCACGTCGCCACGTTCTCGGTGCAGGCCTTGCCGCCGCTGCTGCTTCCACGTTGTCGCTGCCCCTGTGGGCGCAGAAGGGCCCCATCCGCATCGGCGCGGTGCTGCCCTTTTCAGGCGGGCTGGAGCTCTTTGGCAACCAGGCCAAGATCGGTATCGACCTGGCCGTGGCCGAGATCAATGCCGCCGGCGGCATCCTGGGCAGCAAAGTGGAGGTGCTGTACCAGGACGACAAGACCGACCCCAAGACGGCGGTGGAGCGCACCACGCAGCTGATCCAGAAGGACCAAGTGCTGGCCCTCATCGGCCCCATCACCTCCAGCAACCGCGACGCCATGATGCCCGCGGTGAAGAAGGGCAAGACGCCGCTGCTGTACGCCACCAACTACGAAGGCGGCGGCTGCGACCGCTACCTGTTCAGCTTCAACACCGTGCCCAACCAGGAACTGGAAAAGCTGCTGCCCGAGTTGAAGAAGCGCGCCGGCGACTCCTTCTATCTCTTCGGCGCTGATTACGTGTGGCCGCAGAAGATGTTCGAGCAGGCCGAGGCGTTGATCAAGAAGATGGGCGGCAAGGTGGCGGGCAAGGAGTTTGTGCCTTTCGGCACCAAGGAGTTCACGCCCATCATCCGCCGCATCAAGGACAGCGGGGCCAAGGTCATCCTCAAGGCGCTGCCGGGCGCGGACGGCATCACCTTCATCAAGCAGGCCGAGGACTTTGGCCTGATGAAGGACGCGACCGTGGGCTTTCTCGGCTTTGCCGAGACCTACCTGGGCGCCTTTGGCGAGGGCAAGGGCCAGAACATGTGGGTGACGGTGCCGTTCGCGGCCTCGATCAAGGACCCGAAGGTGGCCGATTTCGTGGCCCGCGTGAAGAAGAGCGCGGGCGACAAGGCGCCCATCTCGCACTACGTGATGACGCACTACAACGCCATCAAGGCGGTGGAGGCTGCGCTGAAGAAGGCCGGCAAGATCGACCGGGAAGCCCTGGTGGGCGGGTTGGAAGGCCTGTCCATGGACATCCCCACGGGCAAGATGACCATCGGCAAGGTCGACCACCACGCCAGCTTCAACATGTACCTGGCCAAGACCGAGGGCGCAGGCCTGTCGGTGGTGGAGGCCATGGGCACGCTGGCGCCTCAGGCCGGTTGCAAGAAGTGACGCCTGGCTGGCATTGAGCGACGAACCTTCTGAGCTTTTGCGGCCAGCGGCCTGTCCGCGCTTGGCCGTGGGCGCTTGCGCGTGCGCGACCTCATGCCGATGAGCCACGAAGCTTCGGGTTCGTTGCTGCACGTGCGCCGCGTCACCCGCGAGTTCGGCGGTGTGCGCGCGCTGGACGGCGTGGACCTGTCCGTGGCACCTGGCGAGCAGCTTTGCATCATCGGCCCCAACGGCTGCGGCAAGACCACGCTTTTCAACGTGATCACGGCCCAGTTGCCGCCCACCCGGGGCGAGGTGGCCTTTGAGGGGCGGGTGCTGGCCGGCCTGGCGCCGCACCACATCGCCCGGCTGGGCATCGCGCGCAAGTTCCAGGTGCCCAGCGTCTTTGAAGACCTGACGGTGGCCGAGAACCTGGAGGTGGCCTGCTTCGGCTTGGCGGCTTCGCCCCAGCGGCCTGCGGCGGCCACGCTGCTGGAGCAGATTCAGCTGAGCGACCGCGCGGACGTGCTGGCCGGGCGCTTGCCGCACGGAGCGCGCCAGTGGCTGGAGATCGGCATGCTGCTTGCGCAGGCGCCGCGGCTGTTGCTGCTGGACGAACCCACGGCTGGCATGACCGGCGCTGAGACCCTGGCCACCGCGGCGCTGGTGCGACGCCTGGCGCAGGACGCGGGCACCGCCGTGGTGGTGGTGGAGCACGACATGCGCTTCGTGCAGGCTCTGGACGCACGCGTGGTGGTGATGCTGGCCGGCCGCGTGGTGGCCGACGGCCGCTTTGACGAGGTGCGCCGCCTGCCGCAGGTTCGCGACGCCTACCTGGGCGCCCATGCCTGAGCGGCCTGTCTCCACCCAGGGCCTGGCCCTGGAAGGTGTGGTGGCCGGCTACGGCGAAGGCACCGAGCTGCACGGTGCGAGCCTGCAGGTGCAGCCTGGCGAGCGCGTGGGCCTGCTGGGGCGCAATGGTGCGGGCAAGACCACGCTGCTGCGCACGGTGATGGGCCTCACGCGTGTGGACGCCGGCAGCATGCGCTTCGCGGGCCAGGACCTGCGGCGCCTGCCCACCTTCGCCATCGCCCGGCTGAGGCTGGCCTACGTGCCGCAAGGGCGCGAGCTGTTCGGCGACTTCACGGTGGAACAGAACCTGCTGACGGGCTTGCTCGGGATGCCCGCGCATACGGGCCTTCGTGGAGCGGGGGCGTCGGGAGCGGGCCGGGGCCAGGACCGCGACCGCCAACTGGGCCCCGCGCTGCAGGCCTTCCCTTGGCTGGCCACGCGCCTGCAGGACCGTGCCGGTGCGCTGTCGGGCGGGCAGCAGCAGCAACTGGCCATTGGCCGGGCCATCGTGTCGCGCCCGTCGCTGCTGATGCTGGACGAGCCGCTGGAAGGCGTGCAGCCCTCGGTGGTGGACGAGATCGTCCGGGCGCTGGACGCGCTGTGCCAGTCCACCGGCATGGCGCTGCTGCTGGTGGAGCAGAACGTGGACGTGGTGCTGAGCCTGTGCAGCCGCGTGGCCTTCATGGAAGCCGGCGTGGTGCGCGAGACCTTGCCCAGCGCCGAGCTGCGGGCTCGGCCTGAACTCATCGAGCGGTACCTGGGGATCTGAATGATCGGCGGCGTGCTTCAGGTGGTGCTCGATGCAGCGAACTACACGCTTATCCTGATGCTGGTCGCCCTGGGCTTGGCCATCGTGTTCGGGCTCATGAACGTCATCAACATGGCGCATGGCGAGTTCATGATGATCGGCGCGTACGTGGTGCTGCTGTGCCACCAGGCTGGGCTGCCCGTGGGCTGGGGCATGCTGTTGGCCCCGCTGGTGGTGGCCCTGCTCGGGCTGGTGGTGGAGGAGTTGCTGATTCGGCGCGTCTACACCCGGCTGCTCGACACGATTTTGGCGACGTGGGGCCTGTCGCTCATCCTCAAGCAGGCCATGGTGCTGCTGTTCGGCCCGGGTTCGTATTCGGTGCCCAACCCCTTGCCCACTACCGTGGACCTGCTCGGTTCGCCCTACCCGCTGTACCGGCTGTTCGTCATGGCAGTAACGCTGGTGACGCTGGCGCTGACCTTCTGGTGCTTCTTCCGCACCGAGTGGGGGCTGTCGGCGCGCAGTGTGATCGCCAACCGCTCCATGGCCGCCTGCCTGGGCATCGACACGCGGCGCCTGGACCGGCTGACCTTCGCCTTTGGCACGGGCCTGGCGGGCCTGGCCGGGGCGGTGATGGCCCCGCTGGTGTCGCTGGACCCGCAGATGGGCCTGGGCTTTCTGGTGCCGGCCTTCCTGTCCATCCTGGTGGGCGGCCTGGGCAGCGTGGCCGCGCCGCTGGCTGGCGCCACGGCCGTGGGCGTGACCGACAACCTGGTGTCCACCTTCTTTTCGCCCGTGTGGGCGCAGGGGGTGGTGTTCACCGTGGCCATCCTGCTCATCCGCGCCTTCCCCCAGGGGCTGATGGCCCGGGCGCGGAGGCGGGTGTGAGAGCGGTGGGCGCCAGGCGAGTGGGCTGCAGGCAGCTGCTTTTGGGGCTGGTGCTGGCACTGTGGGGCCGAGCATGAGCGGGCTGGCCTGGATGTTGGTGCGCTGGCGCAGGGGCGATGCCGAGAGCCGCCTGGGCCTTGGACTGCTGGGCCTGGCGCTGCTGCTGCCCCTGGTCTTGCCCACCTGGCAGGTGGCCGAGTTTGCGCGTTACTTCTGCTACATGCTGTTTGCCGCCAGCCTGGCCTGGGTGTGGGGGCACTGCGGCTTGCTGTGCCTGGGGCAGGCGGTGTTCTTCGGCATCGGGGCCTATGCAATGAGCGTGGTGACGCTGGACAAGGTGCCTGGGGTGGCCCTGCTGCCCGAGGTGCTGAGCTTCTGGCTGGGGCTGGGGGCAGGGGTGGGGCTGGCGGCCCTGGCCGCTGCGCTGCTGGGTGCATTGTTGTTCTCGGCCAGCGGCCTGGCCGGCGCGTTCTTTGGCATCGTGACGTTGGCGGTGGCCTTCATCGTGGAGCGCATCGCCATCAACTGGGACTGGCTGGGCGGCCTCAACGGCCTGATGGGCGTGCCCTCGCTTCGACCGGGCTTGATGGGCGACGAGGAGCTGACGGACGAGTGGGCGGTGTACTACCTGCTGCTGGCAGTACTGGCACTGGCGGTGGCGGCGCTGATGCGGGCCGTGCGCTCGCGCCGCGGGCGGGTGTTGCTGGCCATCCGCAACCACGAGCTGCGCGCGCAGGCCTTGGGCATCGACGTGGCGCGTGAAAAGACGCGCGCCTTCGCGCTGGGCGGCGCGGTGGCGGGCCTGGCTGGTGCGCTGTTCGTCACGCAGTTCAACTTCGCCTCACCGCCTCTCATCGGCTTTGCGCTGTCGGCCGAGGTGCTGATCTGGGTGGCCGTGGGCGGCCGCGCCTCGGTGGTGGCGGCCTGCTTGGGCGCGTTGCTGGTGCGGCTGGCCGAGTCCTGGCTCTCCGAGGCCCTGGGCCCCTACTGGCTGCTGGCCCTGGGTGCTCTTTTCGTCTTCACCGTCGTGGCCATGCCGCGCGGCGTGGTGGGGGAGGCGCTGGCGTGGATGGACAGGAGGCGTTTGCGCTGAAAGGCCAGGCAGCGCTGGGTCACGCTGGATGATCAGCCTGACACCAAAGCCACTGCGGCTTTTTCCAGGCGGGACTTGACCTGTTCTGTGCTGAGAGTCCGAGCCGGGTCGGCTTTCAGTGCATCGTAGGCTGCGGCAACGTCTTTGCGCAGCCACTCCTCCACAGCACGGTTGCGTGCCAGCAGAGCGCGGAGCCCGTCGCGGATCACTTCGCTTTCTGTGGCTTACTCGCCCGAAGCCACTTTGGCACGCACGACCTCGGCCATGTCGTGGGGGAGGGTGATGCTGAATTGCTGAGTGGATCGCATGGGTCTGATCGAGCAGGCAGTGGGATTCAATCCTACATTGCGCGATTCGGTTCGTCACTTCGCGCGGGCCTGCCGCGCCTCACCGTCGCGTGCCCAGCACCACCAGTGCCACCACGGCGGTGGCGAAAGCCAGGGTGTCGGCGTGCGGCGCTTCTCCCAGCAGCGGCCAGGCCAGAGCGATGGAAAAGAAGGGCTGGAAGGCCTGGGTCTGGCTCACGCGCAGCGGGCCGCCCCAGTCCAGTGCGCGGTACCACGCGAAGAAAGAAGCCCACATGGACACCAGGCCCAGATAGGCCAGGCCGCCCCAGGCGGGTGCGGGCACGGGGCCGGTGGGCCAGGTGGCCAGCGTGATGGGCAGGCTCACGGGCAGGGTCAGCAGGGTCACCCAGCAGATGGCCCGCTCGGCCCCCATGGCACGGGTGACCTTGGCGCCTTGCACGTAGCCCACCGCGGCCGCCAGCACGCCGCCGGCGACGATGAGGTCGTCAGCCGCCAGGGTGATGGCTTGACCGCTGCGCTGCAGCGAGAACAGCACGACCACGATGGCGCTCACCACCGCGCAGAGCCAGAAGCGCCAGCGGCCCGCCGCCGTGCTGGGCGCTGCGCCGCCGGCCAGCGCGGCGGCAGCGGCCGTAGCCAGGGGCAGCATGGCGGTGATCACGGCCACATGGGCGGCAGTCTGCTCGCGCAACGCCAGCGCCAGCGACAGCGGGTACAGCACCGCATTACCGGCCGCCGCCACGGCCAGCGGGCCCCACTCCTGTCGCGTGGGCCAGCGGGCGCGCAGGGCCAGCAGGCATAGCGCCGAGACGGCGGCGGCCAGCACCACGCGGCTGAAGGTGATGAACAGCGCTGACATGGCCGGCGCGTCCGCACCGCCGCTGCCGGTGCCCATGGTCCAGCGCGTAATGGGCAGTGTGGCGCCGAACAGGGCCACGGCCAGCACCCCCAGCGCCATGCCAGCAGCCGGGTGGCGCGCTGACGGGTTCATCGGTCGCTGCGTGGGGCGCCGCGCACCTGCGCCACGCGCTCGCGCATTGCTTGCGGGCCCGGCCATGCGGGATGGTCTGGGGCGTAGCGGCGCCGCAGCCAGAGCGCCAGGTCGGCCAGCTGGGGATCGTCCAGCGCGTGGCGGAAGCCGGGCATGAAGGCGATATCGCGCGTGGCCGGGCGCTGGCTGCCGTCCAGCAGCACGCGCAGCAGGTTGTCGGGCTGGTCGGCCTGCAGCTTGCTGTTCAGCGCCAAGGGCAGGTTCAGGCCCAGGTCCACGGGCGCAGCCCCGTCGCTGTGGCAGGCGCCACAGGCGCCTTCGAACAGGCGTTGGGTGGCGTCGGGCAGCGGGGCCAGGGCGCGGGCCCGTGCCACGGCTTCGGTGGCCAGGCGGGTGACGAGGGCTGCGTCCGGGCCGGGTGAGGGCGTCACCGCCACGACGGCAGGCATGGCCCCCGACGGTGCGCCACCCGGCGGCCGCGCCGCAGATTCAGCCTCTGTGAGGGGTGGCGGCACGGCAGCAGAACCGGGTGCAGGCGCGCCGCCCTGCAGGGTTGCCAGGTAGTGCGCCATGGCGCGCAGGTCCCGCTCGGGCGCGCCCTGCAGCGAACCCACCACTTGCGCCATCGGTCCCACGGCCACGCCGTGGGCAGCGCTGTGGCCGTTCTTCAGGTAGCTGAGCAAGGCGGCCTCACTCCAGGGCAGGGTGCGGCGGTTCAGCGCGGTGAGCGAGGGCGCGAGCCAGCCGTCTACCCAGGCACCCGAGAGGTAGGCGCTGCCGGTCTTCTCGGCGCCCATCGCATCGCGTGGCGTGTGGCAGGCGCCGCAGTGGCCGGGGCCGTTCACCAGGGTTTCGCCGCGCTGCCACAG
>CAISJH010000116.1 GCA_903885585.1 uncultured beta proteobacterium | reverse complement strand
CGGTGCCGTTGATCACGAAGGAGCCGTAATCGGTCATGAGCGGCACTTCGCCCATGTAGACCTCCTGCTCCTTGATCTCCTTGACCGCCTTGGCCGGATGCGACTCGCGGTCATAGATGATCATCTGCAGCTTGGCGCGCACGGCCGACGCGAAGGTCAGTCCGCGCTGCTGGCACTCGCGCACATCGAAGGCCGGCTTGGCCATGTTGTATTCGATGAAGCGCATCTCCACGAATCCGTTGTGCGAGACGATCGGGAATGCGGACTGGAACGCCGCCTGCAAGCCCTCGGGCTTGCGCTGTGCGGACGGTACGTCCTTCTGCAGGAAGGCCACATAGGACTCGCTCTGCATCGTGAGCAGATACGGGACCCTGAGGACGCTCTCGCGCTTGCCGAAGCTCTTGCGGATCCGCTTGCGCTCGGTGTAGCTGTAGTTCGGGGTTGCTTGCGCCATGACTCACTCCGTGTCGACCAAACCCGTCAGGCAGTGACGGGCGCCGAAGTCGGCGACTGGCTGCTTGGGCCTTGCGCCCAATAGCTTGGTGGCAGGCCACTACCTGCCGCTGGCGGACAACCCGGGCATTGCACCCGGGCCCGACCAAACCGGTTCTCTGCAGTCGGATCAGAGAACACTGCAAAACCCCGCCGGCGCGCGGGCTTTGCGCTGCTCTCTGCAGCGCCGGCCCGCCGTCAAGCAGGCCGCATACGATCGACTTACTTGAGCTCGACCTTGGCGCCGGCTTCTTCCAGCTTCTTCTTGGCGGCCTCGGCATCGGCCTTGGAGATGCCTTCCTTGACGGGCTTGGGAGCACCGTCGACCAGGTCCTTGGCTTCCTTCAGGCCCAGGCCGGTGATCTCACGCACCACCTTGATCACGGACACCTTGTTCGCACCCACCTCGTTCAGCATGACGGTGAACTCGGTCTTCTCTTCAACCACGGCGGCTGCAGCGCCACCAGCTCCAGCTGCCGGGGCGGCCATGGAGGCGGCGGACACGCCAAACTTCTCTTCGATGGCCTTGACCAGGTCGTTGAGTTCCATGACGGACATGCTGTCCATCGCCGTCAGAAATGCGTCTTTATCGAATGCCATTTGGGGTTCCTCGAATGGAATGAATCAGTGAATGAGGGTCGAGCCGCTTCAGGCGGCCGCGGGTTCCGCAGCAGTGTCTGCCGACGCGCCGCCGCCCTTTTGCTCGGCCAATGCCGCCAATACACCCGCCAGACGCTGGATGGGCGACTTGAGCAAGCCGGCGACCTGCGAGATCAGCACCTCGCGCGACGGGATCGCGGCCAGGGCCTTGACGCCATCGACGTCCAGTACCTTGCCAGCGTACGCGCCGCCCTTGATGACCAGCTTGTCGTTGGTCTTGGCGAAATCGGCGACGACTTTCGCCGCGGCCACGGCGTCCTCGGAAAAACCGTAGATCAGCGGGCCGACCATGGTTGCCTGGGCCACCTCGAACGGCGTGCCCGCCACGGCGCGACGGGCGAGAGTGTTCTTCAGCACGTGAAGATACACACCCTTGTCGCGCGCCTGGCGGCGCAGCGCGTCAAGATGAGCCACCGTCAGACCACGGTACTCGGCCAGCGCAAGGGTTTGCGAACGTGCGACCTGGGCCGACACGTCAGCCACCACGGCTGCCTTCTCGTTGCGATTGAGACTCAAGGTCTACTCCTTACACATCGCGTCGGATTGCGGCATCGCCGCGCCCCTTCGCACCTCGGTTCAGCGACCTTCTGTTCGAGAAACCTGTCTCGACAGCGGGACCGCCATCTGCGCTGGCTCCCGCTTCTTGCGTTGCGGCCATTAAGGGGCGGCAAAGCCCCACCAGCGGTCTTGGATGGCCTGCGGCTTCTCGCGCCGCGTTGTACACGCGGCCCGGGCTGCCACAGCCCACCAATCCTTCATGCCGCGCCAGACCTGCGCGGCGGATGTTTCAAACCTTCGTTCAGGCAGCCGGCGCTGCGAGGGACGAAATGTCCACGCGCACACCCACGCCCATGGTCGAGGACACGGCCACCTTGCGCAGGTAGATGCCCTTGCTGCTGGCCGGCTTGGACTTGTTCAGCGCGTCCAGCAGGGCGCGCAGGTTGCCGGTGAGCTGTTCGGCACCGAAAGAGCGGCGGCCGATGGTGCCGTGGATGATGCCGGCCTTGTCCACACGGAACTGGACCTGACCCGCCTTGGCGTTGCGCACCGCGGTGGCGACGTCCGGCGTGACGGTGCCCACCTTGGGGTTAGGCATCAGACCACGGGGGCCCAGGATCTGGCCCAGCGTACCGACCACACGCATCGTGTCGGGCGACGCGATCACCACGTCGAAGTTCATGTTGCCAGCCTTGATGTCGGCGGCCAGGTCGTCCATACCCACCACATCGGCACCCGCGGCCTTGGCCTCTTCGGCCTTGGCGCCCTGGGCGAAGACCGCCACGCGCTTGGTCTTGCCGGTGCCGTTGGGCATCACGACGGCGCCGCGCACCACCTGGTCGGACTTCTTGGCATCGATGCCCAGTTGTACCGCCACGTCGATGGACTCATCGAACTTGGCCGTGGCGCATTCCTTGACGATGGACAGCGCCGCGTCGATGGAATACAGCTTGAGGCTGTCAACCTTGCCCTGCAGGGCCTTGGCTTTCTTGGTCAGCTTGGCCATGTCACACCCCTTCCACGATCAGACCCATGGATCGGGCCGAACCGGCTATGGTCTTGACCGCGGCGTCCATGTCGGCGGCGGTCAGATCCTTGATCTTGGTCTTGGCAATTTCCTCGAGCTGGGCGCGGGTGACCTTGCCCACCTTCTCAAGGTGCGGACGTCCGGAACCCTTCTCGATTTTGGCGGCCTTCTTCAACAGCACGGTCGCCGGCGGCGACTTCAGGATGAAGGTGAAGGACTTGTCTGCGTAGGCGGTGATCACCACCGGCAGCTTCAGCCCCGGCTCAAAGCCCTGCGTCTGGGCGTTGAACGCCTTGCAGAACTCCATGATGTTCAGACCGCGCTGACCCAGCGCCGGGCCGATCGGGGGCGAAGGATTCGCCTTTCCCGCCGGGACTTGCAGCTTGATGAAGCCGACTATCT
>CAISJH010000115.1 GCA_903885585.1 uncultured beta proteobacterium | reverse complement strand
CTGCGTCATGATCAACATCGACTTTGACGCCGTGGGCAACTGGGCCGAGCGCCGCAACCTGCCGTATGCGGGTTACACCGATCTGGCGCAAAAGCCCGAGGTGTACGAACTCATCCGCGACTGCGTGGAAAAGGTCAACGCCGACCTGAGCCGCGACGAGCTGCTCGCGGGCAGCCAGATCAGCCGCTTCCTCGTGCTGCACAAGGAACTGGACGCCGACGACGGCGAACTCACCCGCACCCGCAAGGTGCGCCGCGGCTACAGCGGCGACAAGTACCAGGTGCTGGTGGACGCGATGTACGGCGGCAAGTCCGAGCAGTTCATCGAGACGGCGGTGAAGTTCGAGGACGGGCGCAGCGGCAGCGTGAGCGCCACCTTGAAGATCATCGACGTCAAGACCTTCAGCAGCGTGAAGCAGGCGGCCTGACCATGAGCACCCCACAGACCACCCCGGACGGCCGCAAGATCGGCGAAGTCATCCTGGACGTGCAGAACATCTCGCTGGCCTTCGGCGGCGTCAAGGCCCTCACCGACATCAGCTTCAACGTGCGCGAGCACGAGGTGCGCGCCATCATCGGCCCCAACGGCGCCGGCAAGAGTTCGATGCTGAACTGCATCAACGGCGTGTACACGCCGCAGCACGGCACCATCACCTTCCGCGGCAAGACCTTCGACCACATGAACTCGCGCCAGGTGGCCGAGATGGGGATCGCGCGCACGTTCCAGAACCTGGCCCTGTTCAAGGGCATGAACGTGATCGACAACCTGATGTCGGGCCGGAACCTGAAGATGAAGACCAACATCTTCCAGCAGGCCATCCGCTGGGGAGCGGCGCAGCGCGAGGAAGAAGAGCACCGCGCGTTCGTCGAGCACATCATCGACTTCCTGGAGATCCAGGCCTACCGCAAGACGCCCGTGGGCCGCCTGCCCTACGGCCTGCAAAAACGCGTGGACCTGGGCAGGGCCCTGGCCATGGAGCCGCAGGTGCTGCTGCTGGACGAGCCCATGGCGGGCATGAACGTCGAGGAAAAGCAGGACATGTGCCGCTTCGTGCTGGACATCAACGACGAGTTCGGCACCACCATCGTGCTGATCGAGCACGACATGGGCGTGGTCATGGACATCTCCGACCGCGTGGTGGTGCTGGACTACGGCAAGAAGATCGGCGACGGCACGCCCGACGAGGTGCGCAACAACGAGGACGTGATCAGCGCGTACCTCGGCACCAGCCACTGACCCTGAAGGCCGAAAGAGGAACACGACATGGGATTCTTTCTGGAGACGCTGATCGGCGGCTTGATGGCTGGGATGCTGTATTCGCTCATCGCGCTGGGCTTCGTGCTCATCTTCAAGGCCAGCGGGGTGTTCAACTTCGCGCAGGGCGCCATGGTGCTGTTCGCAGCCCTGGCTATGGCACGCTTTGCTGAGTGGGTGCCACAGTGGACCGGCATCGAAGGCAAGCTGGCGGCCAACCTGATCGCCTTCGTGCTGGCCATGGGTGTGATGGTCATCGTGGCCTGGTTGATCGAACGCCTTGTGCTGGGCAAACTGGTGAACCAGGAAGGCATCACGCTTTTGATGGCCACCCTGGGCGTGACCTACTTCCTGGACGGCTTCGGGCAGACCATCTTCGGCTCGGACATCTACAAGATCGACATCGGGATGCCCAAGGACCCGATCTTTCTGCTCGAAGGCGTCTTCCAGGGCGGCATCCTGGTCGGGCAGGAAGACCTGATCGCCGCGCTCATCGCCGCCGCGCTGGTGGCCGTGCTGGCCGCCTTCTTCCAGTACACCGCCACAGGCCGAGCCCTTCGTGCCGTAGCCGATGACCACCAGGCCGCTCAGTCCATCGGCATTCCGCTGAACCGCATCTGGGTCATCGTTTGGTCGGTGGCAGGCTTCGTGGCTCTGGTGGCGGGCATCATCTGGGGCAGCAAGCTCGGGGTGCAGTTCTCGCTGTCGCTGGTGGCCCTCAAGGCCCTGCCGGTGGTGATCCTCGGCGGCCTGACTTCGGTGCCCGGCGCCATCATCGGCGGCCTGCTCATCGGTGTGGGCGAAAAGTTGTCCGAGGTCTACATCGGCAAGTTTTTCGGCGGCGGCATCGAGATTTGGTTTGCCTACGTCCTCGCCCTGGGCTTCCTGCTCGTCCGGCCCCAAGGGTTGTTCGGCGAGAAGATCATTGACCGTGTATGAAATACGTGGTCAATGATCTTCCGGTGAAGGCTAACTTGCGCAGCAAGTTAAGCGCAGCGGGCCGAAACCAAAAAATCATCGACCGCATCGACCGCGCGTAAACGGAACATCACCATGCTCTACCGCGAAAACGGCCAGTTCAAGACCAGCTACCGCACCGACCAGCAGATCTTCACGATCGCGCAAGACAAGGTGGCCATCGGCCTACTGCTGGCCTTTGCCTTCATAGGCCTGCCCCTGCTGGCGCCGGACTACCTCTTCAAGGCAGTGCTCATCCCCTTCCTGATCCTGTCGCTGGCGGCGCTGGGCCTGAATATCCTGGTGGGCTACTGCGGCCAGATCTCCCTGGGCACAGGGGGCTTCATGGCTGTGGGCGCCTATGCGGCCTACAACTTCTTCATCCGCGTGGAGGGCATGCCACCGGTCATCGCCATCCTGCTCGGTGGGGTGTGCTCCACCGTGGTGGGCGTGCTGTTCGGCATTCCGTCCTTGCGCATCAAGGGGCTGTACCTGGCCGTGGCCACGCTGGCGGCGCAGTTCTTCTGCGACTGGGCCTTCCTGCGCATCAAGTGGTTCACCAACGATTCGTCCTCCGGGTCGGTGAACGTGGCCAGCCTCAGCGCGTTCGGTATCCCCATCGACACGCCCGAGAGCAAGTACCTGTTCTGCCTGGTCTTCCTGGTGGTGTTTGCGCTCATTGCCAAGAACCTGGTGCGCAGCCACATCGGCCGTGAGTGGATGGCCATACGCGACATGGACGTGGCCGCCTCGGTGATAGGCATCCGCCCGGTCTACGCCAAACTCACGGCCTTTGCCGTCAGCTCCTTCTTCGTGGGTGTGGCGGGCGCGCTGTGGGGCTTCGTGCACCTGGGCTCGTGGGAGCCTGCCGCCTTCAACATCGACCGTTCGTTCCAGCTGTTGTTCATGGTCATCATTGGCGGCCTGGGCTCCATCATGGGCAGCTTCTTCGGCGCGGCCTTCATCGTGGTGTTGCCCATCATCCTGGACAACCTGGGCGTGGCGCTGGGCTTCGACACGGCTTTGGCCTCGCACCTGACGTTCATGATCTTCGGTGCCCTGATCGTGTTCTTCCTGATCGTGGAACCCCACGGTCTGGCACGGCTGTGGTCCATCGGCAAGGAAAAGTTGCGGCTGTGGCCGTTCCCACATTGAGACCGCATTCAAGGATTGGTTTCGCCATGGCGGCGAGTCAATGACGCACGGACGCGTGCTTGGTTTTCACCTCTGGAGGCAGACATGAAATTGAAGTCTTTCGCTCTCGCCGCTGCGGTTGCCGCAGCCGGCTTGAGCACCCTGGTCACCGCTCCGGCCGCGTTCGCGCAGGCCAAGGAGCAGTTCTTCCCCGTGCTCGTGTACCGCACGGGCGCCTACGCACCCAACGGCGTGCCCTTTGCCAACGGCTATGTGGACTACCTCAAGTACGTCAGCGCCAAGGGCGGTATCAACGGCGTCAAGGTGTCGTTCGAGGAGTGCGAAACCGGCTACGCCACCGACAAGGGCGTGGAGTGTTATGAGCGCCTGAAGGGCAAGAACGGCGGGGCCACTGTGTTCCAGCCGCTGTCCACCGGCATCACCTTCGCACTGACCGAGAAGGCACCCGGCGACAAGATTCCGCTGATCACCGCCGGCTACGGCCGCAGCGAGAGCACTGACGGCATGGTGTTCAAGTGGAATTTCCCACTGACCGGCACCTACTGGGACGCCGCGGACATCCTGATCCAGCACATCGCCAAGAAGGAAGGCGGCCAGGACAAGCTCAAGGGCAAGAAGATCGCTCTGGTCTACCACGACAGCCCGTTCGGCAAGGAGCCCATTCCGCTGCTGCAGGAGCGCAGCAAGATGAACGGCTTTGACCTGACCCTGCTGCCCGTGGCCCACCCCGGCGTGGAGCAGAAGTCCACCTGGTTGCAGATCCGTCAGAACCGGCCGGACTACATCCTGCTCTGGGGCTGGGGTGTGATGAACTCCACCTCCCTGAAGGAGGCTGTGGCCACCGGTTACCCGCGCGACAAGATCTATGGCGTGTGGTGGGCAGGTGCAGAGCCTGACGTCAAGGACGTGGGTGACGGTGCCCGTGGCTACAACGCATTGGCGCTGCAACACGGTGCCGAGCCCAACTCCAAGATCGTGCAGGAGGTCTTGAAGGAAGTGCACGGCAAGGGTCAGGGCACGGGACCAAAGGACGAAGTGGGCCAGGTGCTCTACATGCGCGGCCTGACCGCGGCCATGCTGGCAGTGGAAGGCGTCAAGCGCGCCCAGGAACGCTTCGGCAAGGGGAAGGTCATGACGGGTGAGCAGGCCCGCTGGGGCTACGAGAACCTGGCGCTGGACCAGAAGAAGCTGGACGCATTGGGCTTTGCCGGTGTGATGCGCCCGATCTCCACATCCTGCGCCGACCACCGCGGCGCCACCTGGGCCCGTGTGCACACCTGGGACGGCAAGAAGTGGAACTTCAGCTCCGACTGGTACGAATCTGACGAGGCCATCATCAAGCCGATGATCAAGGCCGCCGCCGACAAGTACGCCACGGAAAAGAAGATCCAGCGCCGCACGCCGCAGGACTGCCAGAGCTGATCTTTCAGCACCTCTTCAAGGGCCCCGCGAGGGGTCCTTGTTCGAGCGTCGCGTGCGGCGTTCGAACAAGCCACAAGAAGGCCGCCCCATGAGCAACATCCTCCTGAACGTCAACGGCATCGAGGTCATCTACAACCACGTGATCCTCGTGCTCAAGGGCGTGTCGCTGAACGTCCCCGAAGGCAAGGTGGTCGCCCTGCTGGGCGGCAACGGCGCCGGCAAGACCACCACACTGCGCGCCGTGAGCAACCTGCTGGCAGGTGAGCGCGGCGAGGTCACCAAGGGCTCCATTGAGCTGCGCGGCGAGCGCATCGAGAAGCTGTCCACGGCCGACATGGTCAACCGCGGCGTCATCCAGGTGATGGAGGGGCGACACTGCTTCGCGCACCTCACCATCGAGGAGAACCTGCTGACCGGTGCCTACACCCGCACGGATGGCAAGGCCGCGGTGCAGCAAACGCTGGAGAAGGTCTACAACTACTTCCCGCGCCTGAAGACGCGCCGCACTTCGCAGGCTGCCTACACCTCGGGCGGTGAGCAGCAGATGTGCGCGATTGGCCGTGCGCTCATGGCCAACCCCAAGATGGTGCTGCTGGACGAACCCTCCATGGGCCTGGCGCCGCAGATCGTGGAAGAGGTCTTCGAGATCGTGAAGGATCTCAACACCAAAGAGAAGGTGACCTTCCTGCTGGCCGAGCAGAACACCAACATGGCGCTGCGCTATGCCGACTACGGCTACATCCTGGAGAACGGCCGCATCGTGATGGACGGCGAGGCCAAGGCCCTGCGCGAGAACGAGGACGTCAAGGAGTTCTACCTCGGCATGGGCGGCGGCGACCGCAAGAGCTTCAAGGACGTCAAGAGCTACAAGCGCCGCAAGCGCTGGCTGGCTTGAGTCCTGGGCCTGCACAACTCCGCCCCTGCGCACGTACCGGGCGGCCGAGCACCTAACCCCCGACCACGTGAGCGATGACACCTGGGGCTTCGCCCCACCACCCTTCCAGCCCGAGGAGGCCCTGCAGCGGCTGCGGCGCGACCTGAAGGACCTGGGTCTCACCGAGCGCGCGGGTGCATTCGAGCGCCGTGGCGTGGCCCTGGCCCGCGCCGCCATCTCGCAAGGGCACCTTGAGGCGGCCATGGTGCGCAAGCCCTCGCGCAACAGCCCTGAGTGGCAGGCAAGAACGCTGAAGACCTCTGCCGACGTGCGCGACTTCACGCAGCACCTGAAAAAGCAGCTCGCCCAATGGAGCGATCGAGATGACTGAAATCCAACGTACCCCCCCGAACCCGCTGGACCCCCTGGAAGCCCGGGACCCGGCGGCGCGTGAGGCCAGCCTGATGGGCGCGCTGCCGGGCATCGTGCGTGCCGCGCAGGCGGTGCCGGGCATGGCCGCGCTGCTTGAAGGCGTAGACCCCGCGGGCGTATGCACACGAGCCGCCCTGGCAGCGCTGCCCGTGCTGCGCAAGCCCGAGTTGCTGGAGCGGCAGAAAGCGCAGCGGTCCACCGACCCCTTCGGCGGCTATTCCGCCATCGGCTGGCGCGGCCTGCGGGGCTTGAGCGGCGCGCGCCGCGTCTACCAGTCACCTGGGCCGATCTACGAACCCGAAGGCGGCAGCGCAGACTACTGGCGCATTGCACGTGCGCTGCGCGCGGCCGGCTTCGAGGCCGGCGACCTGGTGCACAACAGCTTCAGCTACCACCTGACGCCAGGCGCCTGGATGATGGAAAGCGGCGCGCAAGCCCTGGGCTGCACCGTGTTTCCCGGCGGCGTGGGCAACACCGAATTGCAGCTGCAGGCCATGACCGACCTGCGTCCAGACGCCTACTGCGGCACGCCAAGCTTCCTGCGCATCCTGCTGGAGAAGGCCGCCGAGACCGGGGTGGTGATCCCGTCGCTGAAGAAGGCGCTGGTCAGTGGCGAAGCCTTCCCCCCCTCCTTGCGCGACTGGTTGAAAGAGCGCGGCATCGAGGGCTACCAGGCCTATGCCACCGCCGACGTCGGCTTGATCGCCTACGAAACCGAAGCCCGGCAGGGCCTGGTCGTGGACGAAGGCGTGCTGGTGGAGATCGTGCGGCCTGGCACGGGCGATCCGGTACCCGAGGGCGAGGTGGGCGAGGTGGTGGTCACCGTGCTGCACCCCGAGTACCCGCTGGTGCGATTTGGCACCGGCGACCTGTCGGCCGTGCTGCAGGGCCCATGCCCCACGGGCCGCACCAACGGCCGCATCAGGGGCTGGATGGGCCGCGCCGACCAGACCGCCAAGGTGCGCGGCATGTTCGTCCACCCCAGCCAGGTGGCCGAGGTGCTGCGCCGGCACGCCAGTGTGACGCGCGCACGCCTGGTGGTGGCAGGCGAGATGGCCAACGACCGCATGACCCTGCGCGTGGAGGTGGCCGGCGCCCCGGAAGGACTGGGCGAGGCCGTGGCCCACACCGTGCGTGAGGTGACCAAACTGCGCTGCGACGTGGAACTGGTGACGCCCGGCTCCCTGCCCAACGACGGCAAGGTGATCGAGGACGCCAGAACCTACCAATAGTCCATGCTTTTTTGTCCAGACCAAGGCCGATAAGTAGTTTCCACCCGACAGGGGCTTTCGAGGCGCCCTACCATCCAGCCCCGCCGAATCCACAACCCGGAGACCTTCACATGAAGAAACTCTTGGCCGCCCTGGCCACCACCACTCTGTCGCTGGCCGCCCTGGCCGCTTACCCCGACAAGCCCGTCACCATCGTGGTGCCGTTCGCCGCCGGCGGACCCACCGACAAGGTGGCACGTGACCTGGGCGTGGTGCTCAGCAAGCACCTGAACAACCAGACCGTCGTCATCGAGAACGTCGGCGGCGCCGGCGGCACGCTGGGCGCCGCCAGGGTGGCCAAGGCCGCCCCGGACGGCTACACGCTGCTGCTGCACCACATCGGCATGGCCACCTCGCCGGCTCTGTACCGAAAGATGCCCTACGACACGCTGGGCGACTTCGAGTACCTGGGCATGGTCAACGATGTGCCCATGACCATCGTGGCACGGCCCACCTTGCCGGCCAACACCATGCCCGAGCTGGTCAAGTGGCTGGAAGCCAACAAGGGCAAGATCAATCTGGCCAACGCCGGCCTGGGTGCTGCCTCCCACCTGTGCGGCCTGCTGTTCCAGCAGAGCCTGAAGATCGACATGACCACCGTGCCGTACAAGGGCACGGGCCCCGCCATGACCGACCTGATGGGCGGCCAGGTGGACATCATGTGCGACCAGACCACCAACACCTCCGCCCAGATCGAAGGTGGCAAGGTCAAGGGCTATGCCGTGACCAGTTCGAAGCGCCTGACCACCCCGGCCCTGGCCAAGCTGCCCACGCTGGACGAGTCCGGCATGAAGGGTTTCAACGTGGGCATCTGGCACGGCATGTACGCGCCCAAGGGCACGCCCAAGCCCATCCAGGACCAGATCAACGCCGCACTGCGCAAGGCGCTGGCTGACCCCGAGTTCATCAAGCGCCAGGAAGCGTTGGGCGCCGTGGTCATGACTGACGCCCGCCTGGGTTCAGCCGAGCACAAGAAGTTTGTCGAGGCCGAGATCAACAAGTGGGGCCCGGTCATCAAGGCCGCCGGCCAGTACGCCGACTGATCAAACCGCACCTGCGCTGCGACCGGCCGGCTCTCGGGCTGGCCTTACCGGACAAGCCGGCCTCTGGGCCGGCTTTTTCATGCGCTGCCCTCAGGCGGTCATGCGCAGCGGGATCGTCACCGGCCCGTCGTTGACCAAATGCACTTGCATGTCCGCACCAAAGCGGCCGCAAGCCACCTGCGGGTGACGCTCCCGGGCCAGGCGCAAGACCGTCTCGTACAGCGCCTCACCCTGCGCAGGCGGCGCCGCGGCGGTGAAGCTCGGGCGGTTGCCGCCACGGGTATCTGCCGCCAGGGTGAACTGCGAGACGATGAGCAGGCCACCCGCGGTGTCCTGCACGCTGCGGTTCATCCGGCCCTGGGCATCGGCAAAGATGCGCAGCTTCAATACCTTGTCCACCAGCTTCGACGCCACAGCCGGCGTGTCCTCGGGCTCGGCGCACACCAGCATCAGCAGGCCGCCACCGATGGCACCCACTGTCTCCCCGGCAATCTCTACCCGGGCTTGCGACACCCTTTGCAGCAGCGCGATCACAGCAGGTCCTTCGGATCGTCGAAGTGCGCTTCCACGTCCATGGGCAGCAACTGGATGGACGCCCGCAGCCCGGGCACCGCACTCATCAGCGCCTGCTCCACCGAGGTACGCACCGCCGCAGCCCGCCCCAGGGTCCAGCCTGATGGCATGTGCATGTGCAGATCGACGAAGCGGCGCTGGCCAGCGCGTCGGGTGCTCACGTGGTCGAAGCGGATGGCCTGGTGGCGAAAGATGTCCAGGGTCTTCTCGATCTCCGCACGCACCTCGGGCTCCAGCGCGCGGTCCATCAACCCATCAGCCGAGCGGCGCACCAGCGAGCCCCCCTCGCGCAGGATGTTCAACGCCAGCAGGATGGCCACCACCGGGTCCAGCCACAGCCAGCCCGTGAACTTCACGGCCAAGATGCCGACCACCACACCGGCAGAGGTCCAGACGTCGGTGATCAGGTGCCGCGCATCGGCCTCCAGCGCCATGGAGCGGTGCTCGCGCGCCTTGCGCAACATGGCAAACGCCAGCGCGCCGTTGAGCACCGAGCTGGCCACGGACAAGGCCAGGCCCAGGCCAACGTCCTCCAAGGGCTGTGGATCCAGCAGCCGGTGCCCGGCGGCCCACGTGATGGCCAGCGCCGCCACCATGATCAGCACGCCTTCGAAGCCACTGGAGAAATACTCGGCCTTGTGGTGACCGTAGGGGTGATCGGCGTCGGGGGGCTGGTCGGCCACCGTCACCATGGTCAGCGCGAACATCGCCCCAGCCAGATTGACCAGCGACTCCAGCGCATCCGACAGCAAACTCACCGAGTCGGTCACCCACCAGGCGCCGGTCTTGAGCGCGATGGTGGCGACCGCCACCGCAATGGAGAGCTTCAGGTAAGAGCGGACCTGCATGGGACCTGCATGGCCCGGTGGCTATGTGAGCGTGACGCGCGCGAACTTGCGCTTGCCCACCTGCACCACGTAGGTGCCCGGCGACAGCTTCAGACCACGGTCGCTCACCGCAGAGCCATCCACACGCACGCCGCCCTGATCCACCAGGCGCAAGGCCTCGGTGGTGGATGGTGCCAGGCCCGCCTGCTTCAGCAACGCGCCAATCCCCAACGGTGCGCCCGACAAGCTCACCTCGGGAATGACGTCGGGCACGCCGCCTGCCGCGCGGTTCTGGAAGTCCTGTTCGGCCGCATCGGCCGCAGCCGCGCCGTGAAAGCGCGAAGTGATCTCGCGCGCCAGCATGACTTTGGCGTCCTTGGGGTTGCGCCCGGCCTCCACTTCAGCCTTCAACGCCGCGATCTCAGCCTCGGAGCGGAAGCTGAGCAACGTGTACCAGCGCCACATGAGCGTGTCGCTGATGGACAGGACCTTCGCGAACATCGTGTTCGCAGGTTCGGTGATGCCGATATAGTTGTTCTTGCTCTTGCTCATCTTCTCGACGCCGTCGAGACCCTCGAGCAAGGGCATGGTGAGGATGCACTGGGGTTCCTGGCCGTACTCGGACTGCAGCATCCGGCCCACCAACAGGTTGAACTTCTGGTCGGTGCCGCCGAGCTCCAGGTCAGACTTGAGCGCCACCGAGTCATAGCCCTGCATCAGCGGGTACAGGAACTCGTGCACCGAGATGGGCGTACCTTCCTTGAAGCGGCGTGAAAAATCGTCGCGCTCCATCATGCGCGCCACCGTGTAGCGCGAGGCCAGCGAGATCATGCCCCGCGCGCCCAGCGGGTCGCTCCACTCGCTGTTCCAGCGCACTTCGGCGCGGTCCATGTCGATGACCAGCCCCACCTGATCGAAGTAGGTCTTGGCGTTGGCTTCGATCTGCTCACGTGTGAGCGGCGGGCGCGTGCTGTTGCGACCGGACGGGTCGCCAATCATGGTGGTGAAGTCGCCGATCAGCGGGATCACCACATGCCCCAGATCCTGCAGCTGGCGCATCTTGTTGAGCACCACCGTGTGGCCCAGGTGCAGGTCTGGCGCGGTGGGGTCCATGCCGAACTTGATGCGCAGCGGCACGCCCGTGGCTTGCGAGCGGGCCAGCTTCTTCACCCAGTCGGCTTCGGGCAGCAGCTCTTCACAACCGCGCAAACACACGGCCAGGGCCTGCCGCACCTGGTCATCCACGGGATGAGCGGAATCCTGGGGCGCGATCACGGGGGAAGCAGGCTGCGACATGGCACGACGGGCGGGGGGGTTATGGGGTCTTGCGCGAGCAGTCGGTTGCTATACTGCGCGACTCTTGCACGCAGGTTTTCTACCCCTTGCGGGCGTTTCTGCAGAGCAAACCCATTCTAGGCGACGGCCCCTCGCGGCCCAGCTGTCAGGGGGCGCCCACTGCAGCTTGAGATCACGATGCCGCAGCCCTGTTCGTCTGGGTCCGGCACAGTTTTCTGGCAGGGTTTTTCTTGGATCTACTTGAACGTTACGGCCAGGCTGCCACCCAATTCAAGGCCCGACATTCCAAGACGGTGACCCTGGCTGCCGTGGGCATCTTTGGCGGTCTGGGCGCGGTGGCTTTCGCCGTGGCACCGCTGGCCCCGGATGCGGCGCTGCTGCCCATCCAGACCATTTCCCAGAACGTCACCACGGCCGAGATTGCGCCGCAACTCGAAGCGCTCGCCGAGCACGATCTGGAATTCACCTTCAGTGAGGTCACCCGGTCAGGGTCCTCCATCGACGCCACGCTGCGCCGCCTGGGCATTGCCGACGCAGGCACGCTGGCGGCCCTGCGGCAGGATCCGCAATTGCGCCGCGCCTTGGACGGGCGGGCTGGACGCCTTGTGCACAGCCGTGTCGGCGCCCGAGGCGAACTGCTCGAGCTGACGGTGCGCATGCCCGCCGAGAGCAGCGAGTCCGCCCCCACGCACTTCACGCGCCTCAGCGTCAAACCCGAAGGCAGCCGCTACAGCGTGCGCAGCAAGCTGGTCCCGCTGGAGCGGCAGACGCGCCTGGCCAGCGGCACCATCCGCAGCTCGCTGTTCGCCGCCACCGATGAGGCCCGTATCCCGGACCCGGTGGCCACGCAGATGGCGGAGATCTTCTCTGGCGACATCGACTTCCACCGCGAACTGCGCAAGGGCGACACCTTCAGCATCGTCTACGAGGCGGTCACCGCCGACGGCGAACCCGTGCCCTGGAACCAGGGTGCCGGGCGTGTGCTGGCGGCAGAGTTCATCAACGGCGGCAAGACCCACCAGGCCATCTGGTTCGAGACTGGGGGCAAGGGCTCGTATTTCGACCCCAGCGGCCGCAGCCGTAAGCGCGCCTTCCTGGCCAGCCCGATGGAGTTCTCGCGCGTGACCTCGGGCTTTGCCATGCGGATGCACCCCATCCTGCAGCGCATGCGCGCGCATCTCGGCGTGGACTACGGTGCTCCCACCGGCACACCCGTGCGCGTGGTGGGCGACGGCGTGGTGGAGTTTGCTGGCTG
>CAISJH010000114.1 GCA_903885585.1 uncultured beta proteobacterium | reverse complement strand
GGAAGGTGCGCCCGATGGCCATCACCTCCCCCACCGACTTCATCTGCGTGGTCAGGTGCGGATCAGCAGCGGGGAACTTCTCGAATGCGAAGCGCGGGATCTTGGTGACGACGTAGTCAATGCTCGGCTCGAAGCTGGCAGGCGTGGCACCCCCCGTGATGTCGTTCTTGAGTTCGTCCAGCGTGTAGCCCACCGCCAGCTTGGCCGCCACCTTCGCAATCGGGAAGCCTGTGGCCTTGGAGGCCAGCGCCGAGGAACGAGACACCCGCGGGTTCATCTCGATCACGGTCATCCGGCCGTTGGCGGGATTGATGGAGAACTGCACGTTTGAGCCGCCGGTGTCCACACCGATCTCGCGCAAGATGGCGATAGACGCGTTGCGCAGCAGCTGGTATTCCTTGTCGGTCAGCGTCTGCGCCGGGGCCACCGTGATGGAGTCGCCGGTGTGGATGCCCATCGGATCCAGGTTCTCGATGGCACACACGATGATGCAGTTGTCCGCACGGTCGCGGACCACCTCCATCTCGAATTCCTTCCAGCCGATCAAGCTCTCCTCGATGAGCAGCTCGTTGGTGGGAGACAGGTCCAGGCCGCGCTTGCAGATCTCCTCGAACTCCTGCGGGTTGTAGGCAATGCCACCGCCCGTGCCGCCAAGGGTGAAGCTGGGTCTGATGACCATGGGGAAGCCGGGACCGCCAATGTCGGCCTGGATACGGCGCTGGACCGCCCAAGCCTCCTCAAGCGAGTGCGCTATGCCACTCTTGGCAGAGTCGAGCCCGATCGACGTCATTGCGTCTTTGAACTTCAGCCGGTCCTCGGCCTTCTCGATGGCGTGCTCGTTGGCGCCAATCATCTCCACGCCGTACTTGGCCAGCACGCCATGCCGGTGCAGGTCCAGCGCGCAGTTCAGCGCCGTCTGTCCGCCCATGGTGGGCAGCACGGCGTCTGGGCGCTCCTTGGCGATGATGGTCTCCACCACCTGCCAGGTGATGGGCTCGATGTAGGTGGCGTCGGCCATGCCCGGGTCGGTCATGATCGTCGCCGGGTTACTGTTGACGAGGATGACGCGGTACCCCTCCTCACGCAGCGCCTTACAGGCCTGAGCGCCGGAGTAGTCGAACTCGCATGCCTGACCGATGACGATGGGGCCTGCGCCGATGATGAGGATGCTCTTGAGGTCAGTGCGCTTAGGCATGGGAACGCTCCTGGGCGTGTTGTGCCATCAGCGACGTGAAGCGGTCGAACAGGTAGGCGATGTCATGGGGGCCGGGTGAAGCCTCGGGGTGGCCCTGGAAACAGAAGGCCGGGCGGTCGGTGCGCGCCAGGCCCTGCAGCGTTCCGTCGAACAGGCTGCGGTGGGTCGCACGCAGATTGGCGGGCAGGCTGGACTCGTCCACCGCAAAGCCGTGGTTCTGGCTCGTGATGCTCACGCGACCGGAATCAAGGTCCTTCACCGGATGGTTGGCGCCGTGGTGCCCAAACTTCATCTTGAATGTCCTGGCACCTGAGGCCAGGGCCATGATCTGGTGGCCCAGACAGATGCCGAAGGTCGGCAGGCCGGCTTCGATCAGCGTCCTCGCGGCATCGATGGCGTAGTCGCAAGGCTGCGGGTCGCCTGGGCCGTTGCTGAGGAAGACTCCATCGGGCTTCAGGGCCAGCACATCCGCGGCGGACGTCTTGGCAGGCACTACGGTGACCTTGCAGCCGCGGCTGGCCAACATGCGAAGAATGTTGAACTTGACGCCGAAGTCGTAGGCGACCACGTGGAAACGGGGATCGTTGACGCTCCCGTACCCCGCACCCAATGTCCACTCCGTCTGCGTCCACTCGTACGCTTGGGCGGTGGTCACTTCCTGGGCCAGGTCTTGACCCGCCATGGAAGGGGCCGACCGGGCCCGGGCCACTGCGGCGTCCAGGTCTGCCTGCGTCAACTCGTGGCCCAAGGCGAAGGAGGCGATGCAGCCGTTCTGCGCTCCGGTGGATCGCAGGTGCCGCGTCAGACGCCGGGTGTCCACGTCGGCAATCGCCACCGTGCCCTGCTCCTCGAGATACTGCTGAAGAGTCTGTGT
>CAISJH010000113.1 GCA_903885585.1 uncultured beta proteobacterium | reverse complement strand
GGCGCGGCGCTGCTCGCCGGAGGTCACGCTGCGGGGCTGCCGAGCCGTTCGCGCAAGCGGTGAGCCACCTCGGTCACCGACACCCGGTCGGCCTGCGCATCGCGCCGGCCCTGCAGCTCGACCTGGCCTTCCTTCAGGCCGCGATCGGAGATCACCACCCGCTGCGGCACCCCGATCAGTTCCCAGTCGGCGAACATGGCACCAGGGCGCTCGCCCCGGTCATCCAGCAGCACGTCCACACCCAGCGCCTTGAGTTCTGCGTAGACCCGGTCGGCCGCCGAGCGCACCTCGTCGCTGCGGTCGTAGCCGATCGGGCAGACGACGGCCTGGAACGGCGCGATGGAGGCGGGCCAGATGATCCCTCGCTCGTCGTGGTTCTGCTCGATGGCCGCGCCCAGGATGCGGGTGACGCCGATGCCGTAGCAGCCCATCTCCATCAGCTTGGGCTTGCCGGTCTCGTCCAGGAAGGTCGCGTTCATGGCCTGGCTGTACTTGGTGCCCAGGTAGAAGACATGACCCACCTCGATGCCCCGCTGGATGGCGAGCACGCCCTGACCGTCAGGCGAAGGGTCGCCCTCCACCACGTTGCGGATGTCGGCCACCAGGTCGGGCTCGGGCAGGTCGCGCCCCCAGTTCACACCCGTGAAGTGGAAGTCGGCATCGTTGGCGCCGCAGACGAAGTCGCTCATCGCGGCCACCGTCCGGTCGGCCACCACCTTGACGGGCTTGAGCATGTGAACCGGGCCGAGGTAGCCGGGCTTGCAGCCGAAGTGCTCCTCGATCTCCGCCACGGTGGCGAAGCGAAAGCCCCCCTTCAAGCCCGGTACCTTGCCGGCCTTGACCTCGTTCAAGCCATGGTCGCCGCGCACCAGCAGCAGCCAGACCGTGGTGCCCACGCGCAAACCATCGGGGCCCAGCTCGTCGGTCGCCAGCACCAGGGACTTCACGGTCGAGGTCAGCGGCAGCTGCAGGTACTCCGCCACATCGGCACAGGTGCTCTTGGCGGGCGTGGGCGTCTTGGCCAGGGTCGCCCCGGGGGCGGGCCGGTTCTGCGCCAGGGGCAGCGCCTCGGCAAGCTCGATGTTGGCGGCGTAGTCGCTGGTGGGGCAGTAGACGATGGCGTCCTCGCCCGTCTCAGCAATCACCTGGAACTCGTGCGACAGGTCACCGCCAATGGCGCCGGTGTCAGCCGCCACAGCGCGGTACTGCAGGCCGAAGCGGTCGAAGATGCGCTTGTAGGCGGCGAACATGCCCTCGTAGCTGCGTGCGGCGCCTTCCTTGTCACGGTCGAAGGAGTACGCGTCCTTCATCGTGAATTCGCGCCCCCGCATCACACCGAAGCGCGGGCGGCGCTCGTCGCGGAACTTGGTCTGGATGTGATAGAAATTCTTCGGCAGCTGCTTGTAGCTGCGCAACTCCTGACGCGCGATGTCAGTGACCACCTCCTCGCTCGTGGGCTGGATGATGTAGTCGCGGTCGTGCCGGTCCTTCACCCGCATCAACTCCGGCCCCATCTTGGCAAAGCGGCCGGTCTCCTGCCACAGCTCGGCCGGTTGCACCACCGGCATCAGCAACTCCACCGCGCCGGCGCGTTCCATCTCCTCACGGATGATGGCCTCCACCTTGCGGATGACGCGCAGCCCCATGGGCATGTAGTTGTAGATGCCGGCTGACAGCCGCTTGATCATGCCGGCGCGCATCATCAGCTTGTGGCTGACCACCTCGGCGTCGGCAGGGGCCTCCTTGAGGGTGGCGATGAAGAAGGAACTGGCTTTCATGGGCAGAGCGCTTGAGTGGCGTCGGATTCGGGGTGAGAAAGCCGCCCCTGGGGGGTGCGGACCGGGACTGATGCACAGGGCCGCAGCACATGCGGGAAAGCGAGAGTTCGCGTTCCGCAGGGGGCCGGTGCAATAATGATTTCAGTCAAAAAATTGGGGTCCGATTATGCTCGACCGGGAGGGCTTCAGGCCCAACGTCGGCATCATCCTGCTCAACGCTCGCAACCAGGTGTTCTGGGGCAAGCGGTTGAAGACGCACTCGTGGCAATTTCCGCAAGGCGGCATCAAGTACGGCGAGACGCCTGAGCAGGCGATGTTCCGTGAACTCCACGAAGAAGTGGGGCTGACGCAGGAGCACGTGCAGATCGTGGCGCGCACCCGCGACTGGCTGCGCTACGAAGTGCCTGACCACTTCATCCGCAAAGACGCCCGTGGTCACTACCGTGGGCAAAAGCAGATCTGGTTCCTGCTGCGCTTGGTGGGCCGAGACAGCGACATGAACCTGCGCGCCACCGACCACCCAGAGTTCGACGCCTGGCGTTGGAACGACTACTGGGTGCCGCTGGAGATGGTCATCGAATTCAAGCGGGGCGTGTACCAGATGGCGCTGACCGAGTTGTCGCGCTACCTCCCGCGGGCCCACCCGGGCAACCGCTTTCTGCGCGCCGGCGCTCGGCCGTCAGGACGGCGTGACGCTCAAGAAGCTGGCACGGCCGCAGAAGACGCACCCGATGACAAGAGCGAGTAAGCCACGACTCCCGCAAGTTTGTGGCTTCGGCCGCCGCTCACGCGTCTTCAAGTGCGCTGTGCGCACATGAGCCTGCGCCGCAATCTCCCGCTCGCTACGCGAGGACGAACATGGCAACTGTTGTGGCTCTGGCCGCCGCTGACGCGGCTTCACGTGCGCTGCGCGCACATGAGCCTGCGCCGCAATCTCGTCCTCGCTACGCGAGGACGAGATTGTCCCGGTGGATGAGTTCGGGTTCGTTGGCGTAGCCGAGCAGTCCCTCGATCTGGGAGGAGGGTTTGCGGGCAATCAGGCGGGCTTCGGCAGCCGAGTAGTTGGCCAGGCCGCGCGCAATTTCTGATCCGGTGGGCGATCGCACGGCGATCACGTCACCGCGCGCAAACTCCCCTGTCACCTCGACCACCCCGATGGGCAACAGGCTCTTGCCTTCGTCGCGCAGCTTGATCACCGCGCCCTCGTCCACGGTGACCGAGCCCCGCATCTGCAGATGATCGGCCATCCACTGCTTGCGCGCCGCCAGCTTGGGGGTGCGAGCGTCCAAGTGGGTGCCGATGGACTCGCCAGCGGCCAGGCGGATCAGGACCTCGGGCTCCCGGCCCCAGGCGATGACGGTCGAGGCCCCGCTGCCGGCCGCCCGCTTGGCCGCCAGGATCTTGGTGATCATGCCGCCGCGGCCGATCGATGAACCCACCCCGCCAGCCATGCGTTCAAGCTCAGGGTCGCCCGCCAACGCGCGGTCGATGAATCGGGCGGCTGGATCACGCCGCGGATCGGCCGAATACAAGCCTCTCTGGTCGGTCAGGATGATGAGCGCATCGGCGTCCACCAGGTTGGCCACAAGCGCGCCCAGGGTGTCGTTGTCGCCGAACTTGATCTCGTCGTTGACGACGGTGTCGTTCTCGTTGATGACCGGGATGACCTTGAGTTGCAGCAGGGTCAGCAGGGTGGAGCGGGCATTGAGATAGCGCTCTCGGTCGGCCAGGTCCGCATGGGTGAGCAGCACTTGTGCGCTGGCCATGCCGTGGCCGCGCAACTGCGTCTCGTACATCTGCACCAGCCCCATCTGGCCAACGGCGGCGGCAGCCTGCAACTCGTGCAGTTCTTTGGGACGGGTGGCCCAGCCCAGGCGCTTCATGCCTTCGGCAATGGCGCCGCTGGACACCATCACGACCTCGCGCCCGCCCTGAGCCAGGGCCGCCAACTGGCGGGACCAGTTGCCGATGGCCTCGGCATCCACGCCCCGACCCTCGTTGGTCACGAGACTGGAGCCGACCTTGACGACGATGCGCCTTGCGCTGGCCAGGGACGCCGACATCTCAACCCCGTGAGCGATTCACCTGCCCGGATGGGGCGTCGGGGGAGGCAGGCGGCGTAGCCACCACCGACGTCTGGCCTGGAGCGTCAGAGCCGACAAAGCGCACGTCAGGCGCTTCGGTGGCCACGCGCCGCATGGCGGCCACATGCTGGTAAGCGGCCCGCACCAGGCCGTCCAGGCCGTCACGCGCCAAGGCCGACACCGCGAACACAGGCCCCTTCCAGCGCAAGCGGCGCACGAAGTCCTTCACGCGGGCTTCGCGTTCCTCGGCCGGCACCATGTCCAACTTGTTCAGCACGATCCAACGCGGCTTGGCATGCAGCCCTGGGTCGTAGGCCTTGAGTTCCTTGACG
>CAISJH010000112.1 GCA_903885585.1 uncultured beta proteobacterium | reverse complement strand
CTCTCCACGTGCGCGGTGTGAGGGAACATGTTGATGATGCCCGCGTGTGTGCAAGCGTAGCCGGCTTGGTGCACCAGCAGTCCAGCATCTCGCGCCAGACTGGCCGGGTTGCAACTCACATAGACGATCCTGCGGGGAGGCTCCCACCGTGCCGCATCGTCGCCTGAGCGCACAGCCTGCCCCTGACTGGCCACCGCATCGGCCAAAGCCTTGGCAAGGGCGAAAGCGCCCTCCCGGGGCGGATCCACCAACCAGCACTCCGCAGTGCCTTGCGCCATGAGTCCTGCCGCATCCAGCTCGAACAGGTTTCGCGCCTCGAAACTGACCTTCTGAGACAGCTGGTTCAACCTGGCATTTGCCATCGCACGTTGCACCAAGGCCTGACTGCCCTCGATGCCGTGAACCTGACGGGCCAGGCGCGCCAAGGGCAGCGTGAAGTTGCCCAGGCCACAAAACCAGTCGATCACCCGCTCGGAGGCCAGAGGAGCCAACAGGCGTACGGCCCGTCCGACCATCACCCGGTTGATCTGTGGATTGACCTGCGTGAAGTCCGTCGGCTTGAAGGGCATGTCCACGTCGAACTCTGGCAGCCTATACCCGAGCACTGGCGCTGCCGGGTCTGCATCAAGCAGGTGAACCGTGTCCGGCCCTGCAGGCTGCAACCACCACTGAACGTTGTGCGCGCTGGCAAAGTCACGCAGCCTGTCCTGGTCAGCCGATGAAAGCGGCTCGAGGTGGCGCAGCACCAGCGCCGTCACTTCGTCACCCACCGCCAGCTCGATCTGCGGGAGCCTGTCGCGCTGGTCCATGGCGGCGATCAGCGCGCGCAACGGCAGCAACATCTGACTGACATGCGGGGGCAACACAGGGCAGACGGCCATATCGGCCACGTAGCGCGACTTGCGCTCATGAAAGCCTATGAGCACCTGGCCCTTCTTGATCACGTGCCGAACCGACAGCCGAGCGCGGTATCGGTAACCCCACGCTGGCCCGTGGACCGGCCTGAGCATCTGCCCGGGCCGCACCTTGCCCAGATGCCAAAGGTTGTCTTCCAGCACCCGCTGCTTGACGGCCACCTGCGCATCGGGGTGCAAGTGCTGCACTTTGCAGCCGCCACAAGCTCCAGCGTGCAACCCGAAGTGGGGGCAGGCCGGCTTGACCCGCTGGGGGCTCTCGCGCAGCAAGGCAGTCAGCTGCGCCTGCTCCCATTGGTTCTTGCGGCGCAGCACCTGCACAGTCACCCGCTCAAAGGGCAGAGCCCCTTCAATGAAGACCACTTTGCCGTCGGGCCGCCGGGCCACGCCCTGCCCTTCAAGATCGAGTGACTCAACGTCCAGCGGGGGGGAGACTTCTTGCATACGCTCATTATCAAGGGCCGCCTCCCCAAGGACGCGCCAAGGACGGGTGCGACGCGTGCTCTTCAGCCAGGAAAAGGCCCCAATGACAAGGGCCGCCCGAAGGCGGCCCTTGACCGAATAAAGCATGCTGTCAGCGGCCGTGCATCAAGCTCGGCCGCGCTCGCCCCTGAGCCATCACTCCTTGGGCGGCTCAGCGTAAGCGGACACCACCTTCCAGCGTGCGTCCTGCAGCTGCGACATGCGGAAGGCGCTGCTGCCCAGGCGCTTCTTGGGGCCGAAAGTGGCCTCAGCGCTGCCAAAGATGTCACTCGGCACCGTCATGGTGTCCATCGCCTTGATGAAGCTGTCTGTGGTCAGGCCGGGACCGGCCTTCTGCATGGCACGGACGAAGGTGTTGACGATGATGTACCCATAGGCCGAGAAGACGGTGGGGTCCTCGTTGAACTTGGTCTTGTACTTGTTGGCCCAGAAGCGCAGCGGCTGAGAGGCCTCGTCCAGGTACGGGTTCTGCACCGTCATCGTGGCGTACAGGCCATCCATCGCCTTGCCACCCAGCTTGTGGATCAGGTCGGTGTAGGCGGCGCTGGTGCCAAGGAAGGTTGGGCTGAAACCGGTCTTGCGGCTCTCGGCAATGGTGCCGATGGTTTCCCGGATGATGGTACCGAGCACCACCATGTCGCAGCCGGAAGACTTCAACTTCGCCACCTGGGAAGAGAAGTCCGTGGCACCGCGCTTGAAGGTGGTCTTCTCGGCAAAGGTCATGCCCATGGTCTTGAGACCCGCCTCACCACCGCGCATCACCTCCAGGCCGAACTCGTCATCCTGGTAGATCGTGCACACCTTCTTGGCGTTCTTTTCCTTGACCAACTGGGGCAGCGCACCGCGGACCTGGTCATAGTAGGTAGCGGCGAAGGAGTACTTCATCCGGTGGAAAGGCTCGTACATCTCGCGTGCGGCCGTGACCGGGAAGAAGTTGATCACGTTCTTCTCGAACTGGATGGGCATGGCGGCCATGTTCTGCGCCGTGCCGATGTGGCCCAGGACG
>CAISJH010000111.1 GCA_903885585.1 uncultured beta proteobacterium | reverse complement strand
CGCGCAGCTGCTGCGGCGTCGTGATGCCGGCCCGTGCCATCACGGCATCGGCTCCTTCGGAGACATCCAGCACCGCCACGATGCGCAAGTCCACGCCCTTGGCACGCGTGGCCATGACCTCGTCGACCGTCAACGTGGCGGCATCGAGCCGGTTCTCCTCCACCAAACGCAGGTTGTCGGTGGACGAGAGCAGTTCCACCAGCCGCACCTCCTCGGGTTTCAGCAGGCCCGACTCCCGCGCCAGAAACAGGAACTCGTAGCCAGGGAAGACGATAGTACCGACCTTCAACGGAGGGTCGGGGTCGCCGCATCCCGACAGGACGCCCAGGCTGGCCCACAAGGCACTGCCGGCGGCCAGGCCCAGAGCGCGCCGACGGGGTGTGGAGACCGCCGGCTCTGCAGACGCACTCGCTACCACCACCGGAGCAACTGGCGCTGGGCAGGCATCGGAGGCCGGGCGGTCGAACACGTCGCGCATCTCTCAACTATAGAAGCAGGCTGCGCCCAGGCCAGCAGCGCCGCCGAGGCAGGCACGGGACGGCTGGCGCCGTCATCACAAAAAGGGCCGCCCGAAGGCGGCCCTGTCTGCACCGAGGCCGGCCAAGACCAGCCCCAGAGCCGGGCTCAACGCTCGCCGATCGGGCGCACCTGGCGCGGTGCGGCGCCCACGTAGAGCTGGCGAGGACGGCCGATCTTGTACTCAGGGTCGCCAATCATCTCGTTGAGCTGTGCTATCCAGCCCACGGTGCGGGCCAGCGCGAAGATGGCCGTGAACAGGCTCACCGGGATGCCGATGGCACGCTGCACGATGCCGGAGTAGAAGTCCACGTTCGGGTAGAGCTTGCGCGAGACGAAGTAGTCGTCCTCCAGCGCAATCTTCTCCAGCGCCATGGCCAGCTTGAACAGCGGGTCGTCGTGCAGACCCAGCGCGTTCAGCACCTCGTGGCAGGTTTCGCGCATCAGCTTGGCGCGCGGGTCGTAGTTCTTGTAGACGCGGTGGCCGAAGCCCATCAGCTTGACGCTGGAGTTCTTGTCCTTGACCTGCTTGATGAACTCGCCGATCTTCTCCACGCCGCCGTTGCGCTGAATGTCCTCCAGCATCTGCAGCGCCGCCTCGTTGGCGCCGCCGTGCGCCGGGCCCCACAGGCAAGCCACGCCGGCGGCGATGGCGGCAAACGGGTTGGTGCCAGAGCTGCCGCACAGGCGAACCGTGGAGGTGGAAGCGTTCTGCTCGTGGTCGGCGTGCAGGATGAAGATGCGGTCCATGGCCCGCACCAGCACTTCGTTGGGCTCATAGTCCTCGCACGGCGTGGCAAACATCATGCGCATGAAGTTGCCGGTGTAGCTCAGCGAGTTCTTCGGGTAGATGAAGGGCTGGCCGACGCCGTACTTGTAGGACATGGCCACCAGCGTGGGCATCTTGGCGATCAGCCGGTGCGCGGCAATCTCGCGGTGCTGCGCGTTATGGACATCGGTGCTGTCGTGATAGAAGGCCGACATCGCGCCCACCAGGCCGGTCATCACCGCCATCGGGTGCGCATCACGACGGAAGCCGCGCAGGAAGAACTGCATCTGCTCGTTGACCATCGTGTGGTACGTGATGTTCTTGACGAACTTGTCACGCTGCTCCTGGTTGGGCAGGTCGCCGTAGATCAGCAGGTGGCAGACCTCGAGGAAGTCGCAGTTCTGCGCCAGTTGCTCGATGGGGTAGCCGCGGTAGAGCAACTCGCCCTTGTCACCATCGATGTAGGTGATGGTGGAGTTGCACGACGCCGTGGACAGGAAGCCCGGGTCGTAGGTGAACTTGCCCGTCTGCCCGTAGAGCTTGCGGATGTCGATCACATCCGGGCCGACCGAGCCCTTGTACAGGGGCAGGTCCATGCTCGGGCTGCCGTCGGAAAACGACAGGGTGGCTTTGACGTCGGAGGGGGTCATCATGGCAAGGTCCTTCGCTTCAAGATCATCAATTCAAGGGCTGGGCACGCGCTGCGCGCATCTGGTTCAACACGGCCCGCACATCCGGCAGGTCGAGTTCGCCTTCAGGCTCACGCCGGGCCAGCAACAGGTCCAGCAAATCGGGGTCAGACAGGTCCATCAACACCTGCAGGGCCTGGGCCTGGCGCACCGTCAGCGCCGCACCCATGGCACGAAAGTAGCGCTCGACGAACAGGTCGTTCTCCAGCAGTCCGCGCCGGCAGCGCCAGCGCAGCTTGCTGAAGGCGCGCTCGTCCAGCAGCGCCTCGGCTCCACCTGGAGCGGTGGAGGCTGAAACGGTGTCGAGGCTCATCGAGTTAAGGCGTGGCGGGCGACAGAGGCGGCGGTGCAGCGCAGCGAGGGCTTCAGACCGCCCGGCGCACCATCAGTTCCTTGATCTTGCCGATCGCCTTGGTCGGGTTCAGCCCCTTGGGGCAGACATCGACGCAGTTCATGATCGTGTGGCAACGGAACAGACGGTAAGGGTCTTCCAGGTTGTCCAGGCGCTCGCCCGTGGCCTGGTCGCGGCTGTCGGCAATGAAGCGGTAGGCCTGCAGCAACCCGGCGGGGCCGACGAACTTGTCGGGGTTCCACCAGAAGCTCGGGCAGCTGGTGGAGCAGCTGGCGCACAGGATGCACTCGTACAGGCCGTTGAGCTCGTCGCGCTCCTCGGGGGACTGCAGGCGCTCCTTCTCGGGCGGCAGCGTCTCGTTGACGAGATAGGGCTTGATCGAGTGGTACTGCTTGAAGAACTGCGTCATGTCCACGATCAGATCGCGGATCACGGGCAGGCCCGGCAGGGGCTTCAAGACGATGTCGCCGGACAGGGTCTTGAGGTTGGTCAGGCAGGCCAGACCGTTCTTGCCGTTGATGTTCATGGCGTCCGAGCCACACACGCCTTCGCGGCAGGAACGGCGGAACGACAGCGTCGGGTCCACGGCCTTCAACTTCATCAGCGCATCCAGCAGCATGCGCTCCGAGCCGTCGAGTTCCACCTCGATGGTCTGCATGCGCGGCTTGGCGTCGGTGTCGGGGTCGAAGCGGTAGATCTGGAAGGTTCTCTTGGTCATGGG
>CAISJH010000110.1 GCA_903885585.1 uncultured beta proteobacterium | reverse complement strand
CACCTGCAATACTACGTGCTGACAGCCGCAACGACCCATACCGGATTTGAGGGGCTGGTGGTGAAAGGCCGCAGGCGACTGAAGCTTGGGACGTTTCACCACCAGATGCACCACCGTTACTTCGAATGTAACTATGGCGGATTGGAAGTTCCGTGGGACAAGCTTTTCGGGTCATTCCACGACGGCACGATTGAGTCGAGCGAGCGAATTAAAGAAAGTCGCAAACGGATGATCATGGAGGCGTAACGATGGCAGCGCTAACGGTTCGCGACCTACGCGCGTTGAAGGGAGTTCGCCAGATCTGCTTTGTGCAGATCACATCCGAGGAGCAGGCGTTGGCTGCCGCGCAAGCCGGGATGGACATGATAGGGACGGCGTTTCGTCCTGAAAACCGTCACCTTCCCAAGGCCGTTCCTGAAACCCACTTTCAGTTCGGCCTCAAATGGGGCGACCATGCTGGCTCTACCGAGGCGCTTCGCGCGGCAATGCAAGCAATGCAATGTGGCGCACAGTCGATCTACTGTGCCATGAGCCCACAAGTTGTCGAAGTGCTGGCGCGAGAGGGTGTGCCTGTTATCGCTCACGTTGGCCTGGTTCCACCTAAGGCTACCTGGACGGGTGGCTTTCGTGCCGTGGGCAAGACAAAAGAACAAGCGCTAATGCTTTGGCAAGAGGTCCGCGATTTCGAGAGCGCCGGTGCTTTCGCCGTCGAGCTGGAAGTCATCCCAGCAAACCTGGCGGCTTACCTAACCCGACGCTCAAGCCTGCTTACCATTTCGCTTGGATCAGGTGCTGGTTGTGATGTGCAATATTTGTTTTCGGCAGATATTTTGGGTGAAAATCGTGGCCATTTCCCTCGACACGCAAAAGCCTATCGGGATTTTGCAGGCGAGCGCGACAGGCTGCAGTCCGAACGCGTTGCGGCCTATCGTGAATACATCGCTGACATTCAAAACGGGGCATTCCCTGAGACCCGCCACTTGGTTGCGATGAAGGATGATGAATTTGATGAATTTAAGGCAGCGTTAGAAAAGCTCGCTTGAAAAATTCGACGCAGCCTGAGCAGGCCAATCCCTGCAGGCCGGTGGTGAGATTGGCTGTGAGTTACACGAACCAGCATGGCTCCACCAGAAGTTGGTTGGTCAGGAAGAAGGGTTGCGGCGGCACCGGTGAGGCCGAGACCCTCTCGCTCCGCGGGCCAGCAGGGAGATGCTTCAATTCACAGCATGCCTTGCGCGCCAGATCGCCTTCACCGACGCACCCTCCTGCTGAGCGTAGCTGCCGCCGTGGCCGCGCCGCAGGTGGCACGAGCTGCCGGCAACGCCACGCCTTTGCCCCCCATGACCGAAGGGCCGTTCTATCCGCAGCCGGCCTGGCGCGCACGCGGGCCGTTTGCGGGTGACTGGGACGCCGACCTGACACGCGTGGCGCGTGGCGGGCGTGAGCGCGTGGCTGACGGCGAGCATCTGGGCCTTGAGCTCCTGGTGCGCGACACGCGCGGCCGGGCGCTGGATGGCGCGGCGGTGGAGATCTGGCAGTGCGACACCTGGGGCCGCTACCGGCATCCGCGTGACGGCGCCCTGCCGGCCGAGGTGGACGAGGGCTTCCAGGGCTATGGCGAGGCGCGTGCTGGGGCCCAAGGCGCGGCGAGCTTTCGCACCATCCGCCCTGCGCCTTACGCCGGCCGCACGCCGCACATCCACCTCAAGCTGCGCCATGCGAGCTTTGGCGAGATCACTTCGCAGTTGTTCGTGGACGGCGAACCGGGCAACGCTGGTGACTTCCTCTGGCGCCGGTTGTCCGCCGCTGAGCGGGCGGCACTGGCGATGAAGCTGCAGCCCGTGCCAGCCCAGCAGGGGGCCCGTCACGGGGGCCTGCGCTGGCAGTCCCGCCACGTGCTGGTGGTGCCGGCTTGAGGGTCAACGTCCGCTGGCGCCGCGCGGTGGCCGCAACGGCCTCATCGGCGGGCAGAACGACCCTGTGGGCCCTGGGGGCCTTGTGCGGGCTGGTGGCGCTGCTGCTGGCCGGCCCGCTGTCGGTGATGGCCTCTGGCGAGGTGGACCTGAGCACGCCGTGGTACGCCAAGCGGCAGGACCGGACAGGCCGCGCGCCCGATCCGGCCACCGAGCACGGTGCGGTGGTGCAGGTCTACGGGGCGAGGGCCGTGCGCTGGCGCGGTGCGTTCGCCATCCACCCCTGGATCACGGTCAAACCCGAGGGGGCGTCGTCCTACACCACCTACCAGGTCATCGGCTGGCGGGCCATGCGTGGCGGGCGGGCCCTGGTCACCACTGAAGACGCCGAGCCCGACCGGCACTGGTACGGCGCTGCGCCGCAGCTGCTGGCCGAGCACCGTGGGCCGGCCGCGCAGGCACTGATCGAGCGCATCACCTCGGCCGTACAGCGCTACCCCTGGCCTGACCAGTACCGTGCCTGGCCCGGGCCGAACAGCAACACCTT
>CAISJH010000109.1 GCA_903885585.1 uncultured beta proteobacterium | reverse complement strand
GCCCAGCGCGACTTCTTCGGCGCCCACACCTACGAGCGCGTGGACCGGCCCGAGGGCCAGTTCTTCCACACGCAGTGGCCGGAAGTGATTGGCTGAGAGAACTCTGCTTACGCGAACTACCTTGTCTGAAGGGCGGCGACGGCTGGTGCCCCTCATAGCGAAGTCAAGGGGGAGGCCGGGCGCAGCCCGGACGGAGGACATGAGCGGAGAGGGGTGCCTGCCGTTGGCGCCCTCGCGAGATCGGGGAACAATTCTTTGGCCACCGACACGCCATGACCGACCTCGCGAGATCAGGGGTGAGCGCAGCCGTATTCCGCTCATGTCCCCCGCGTCGTGCTGCCGCCCGACGCTCCTCCTTGACTTCGCTCCACACGGCGGCACTCACCCCTGATCCGAGGCGGCGGTGCACGGCAGTGGAGCGTCGCCGGAGAACTCTCAGTTCTTGCGCTTACAGCAGGTGCTTGACCCCGTCCTGCTCGCCCGTCAGCTCGGCCAGGGTCTTGTCGATGCAGCCTTGGCTGAACTCGTCGATGGGCAGGCCCTTGACGATTTCGTACTTGCCGCCTGAGCAGGTGACCGGGTAGCCGAACATCACGTCCTGCGGAATGCCGTAGTCGCCGTTGCTGGGCACGCCCATGGTGACCCACTCGCCATTGGTGCCCAGGGCCCAGTCGCGCATGTGGTCGATGGCGGCGTTGGCAGCTGAAGCCGCCGATGACAGGCCGCGCGCCTCGATGATGGCCGCGCCGCGCTTGCCCACCGTGGGCAGGAAGACGTCCTTGTTCCAGACCTGGTCGTTGATCATGTCCTTGACCGAGGCGCCATCGATGGTGGCAAAGCGGTAGTCGGCGTACATGGTGGGCGAGTGGTTGCCCCACACGGCCAGCTTGCGGATCGAGGCCACCGCCTTGCCGGTCTTGGCGGCGATCTGGCTGAGCGCGCGGTTGTGGTCCAGGCGCAGCATGGCGGTGAAGTTCTCGCGCGGCAGGCTGGGCGCGCTCTTCATGGCGATCCAGGCGTTGGTGTTGGCGGGGTTGCCCACCACCAGCACCTTGACGTTGCGGCTGGCCACCTTGTCCAGGGCCTTGCCCTGGGCGGTGAAGATCTGGGCGTTGGCGGCCAGCAGATCGGCGCGCTCCATGCCGGGGCCACGGGGGCGGGCGCCCACCAGCAGCGCGTAGTCGGTGTCCTTGAAGGCGGTCTCGGCGCTGGAATGGGCTTCCATGCCGGCCAGCAGCGGGAAGGCGCAGTCTTCCAACTCCATCATCACGCCCTTGAGCGCCTTCTGGGCCTTCTCGTCGGGGATCTCCAGCAACTGCAGGATCACGGGCTGGTCCTTGCCCAGCATTTCGCCAGAAGCGATGCGGAACAGCAGCGCATAGCCGATCTGGCCTGCGGCACCGGTGACGGCGACTCGTACGGGTTTCTTGCTCATCGGAGGCTCCAGGGAAGTGAAGTGAGGCAGCAGCGCCGGTGGCGCTTGAGATCAGAAATTCCTGGGGCGCGAGTTTAAGGGTCTCGACCCTGCGTTGGCCTGACATGTCTCTTTGGTCTTATATCTTGTACAAGAGTTCTTGCCTGCCGGTGGCGCCTGTGCTGCAATCCCGTTCATGCCGGTTGCGTCCGCGTCTGTGTCCTCAGTTTCTTCTGCCGCTTCGCCTGACTCCGGCCAGGAGGGCTCGCCAGCCTTCAGCCCGCTGTACCAGCAGATCAAGGAGTTGCTGACGCGCAGCCTGCAGGGTGGCGAGTGGCAGCCAGGCCAAGCCATCCCCAGCGAGATGGAACTGGCGGCGCGCTTTCGGGTGAGCCAGGGCACGGTACGCAAGGCGGTGGACGAACTGGCCACCGAGAACCTGTTGGTGCGCCGTCAGGGCAAAGGCACGTTTGTGGCCTCCCACGCCGAGGCGCGCACCCAGTACCGGTTTCTCCGGCTGATGTCAGACACCGGCGGGGTGCCCGGCTTGCAGCGTCGGCTGATCGGCTGCCGCCGGCAGCGGGTGGGTGCGGATGCCGCCCGCGCCTTGGGCCTCAGGAGCGGTGACCCCGTGGTCGAGATCCGTCGCGTGCTCTTGTCGTCAGGCGAAGCGTCAGGCGAAACCCCCGTGGTGCTCGATGAAATTCTGCTCCCCGGCTCGCTGTTCAAGGGTCTGACGGCCGAAAAGCTTTCCGCCTGGAAGGGCCCGATGTACCGCCTTTTCGAGGCCGAGTTCGGGGTGCGGATGATCCGCGCCGAAGAGAAGATCCGGGCTGTGGCGGCCGATGAGCTTCAGGCCCGGGAGTTGGGCGTCGCGCTGGGGGCGCCATTGCTCTCGGTGGAGCGCCTGTCCTTCACCTACGGCGACAAGCCCGTTGAACTGCGGCGGGGCCTTTACCGCACCGAACACCATCACTACCGAAATGAGCTGAACTGAACCCCTCCGCGGCCGCGGCGCCGTGCGCTGTAGCCCTCGAGTCAGCTTGCTGCGATGCAATAAACTCGACAGGCTGCAAAGGCAAGACAACAAGACAGCGGCCGCTTGAGTGGTCGCGGCAAATCAAACTGGCCGGCCACCCAGGCGCAGGCCCACCGAGGAGAAGGAAGAGGACACCCATGTCGACGACCCGCAGACCGAGGCCGGTCCACCGCAACATCCACGTCTCGCAGATCGTTTCCTACCGTCTGCCGCCCGCTGGCATCGTCTCCATCCTGCACCGCATCAGCGGCGCCATGATGTTCCTGCTGCTGCCCTTTGTGATCTGGCTGTTCGACACCAGCGTCACCTCCGAAGTCTCTTACGAGCAATTCACGAGTGCCTTCGTTGCGGGCATCGGGTTCGTGCCGGCGTGGTTCGTGAAGCTCACGGTGCTGGCCCTGATCTGGGGTTACCTGCACCACTTCATCGCCGGCGTGCGGCACCTCTGGATGGATGCCACCCACAGCGTGACCAAGGAGCAGGGACACAACTCGGCCATCGTCACCTTGGTCTTGAGTGTGCTGCTGACCTTGGCCTTGGGCGCCAAGCTGTTCGGCCTGTACTGAGGAGCCTACCCATCATGAGCGCACAACCCAATTTCGGTGCCAAGCGCATCGTCGTCGGCGCCCACTACGGCATGCGCGACTGGCTCAGCCAGCGCGTCACGGCTGTGTTGATGGCCTTGTTCACCGTCGTGCTGCTGGTGCAGTTGCTGTTGCCTGGGCCCCTGGGCTATGACCGCTGGGCCGGCATCTTTGCTGCGCAGTGGATGAAGGTGCTGACCTTCGTGGTCATCGTCTCGTTGGCCTGGCACGCCTGGGTGGGCGTGCGCGACATCTGGATGGATTACGTCAAGCCGGTGGGTGTGCGCTTGGCGCTGCAGGTGTTCACGATCGTGTGGCTCGTCGGCTGCGCCGGCTGGGCTGTCCAGGTGCTTTGGAGGCTCTGAGTCCCATGTCTTTCGCAAACCTTCCCCGCCGCAAGTTCGACGTCGTCATCGTCGGTGCTGGCGGCTCCGGCATGCAGGCCTCGCTGCGCCTGTCCCGGGCCGGCCTGAACGTGGCTGTGCTGTCCAAGGTGTTTCCCACCCGCTCGCACACGGTGGCAGCGCAGGGCGGCATCGGTGCCTCGCTGGGCAACATGAGCGAGGACAACTGGCACTACCACTTCTTCGACACCGTCAAGGGTTCGGACTGGCTGGGTGACCAGGACGCCATCGAGTTCATGTGCCGCGAGGCGCCCAAGGTCGTGTACGAACTCGAGCATGCCGGCATGCCGTTCGACCGCAACCCCGACGGCACGATCTACCAGCGCCCCTTCGGCGGCCACACCGCCAACTACGGGGAAAAGCCCGTCCAGCGCGCCTGCGCCGCGGCCGACCGCACCGGCCACGCGATGCTGCACACGCTGTACCAGCAGAACGTCAAGGCCCGCACCAACTTCTTCGTCGAGTGGATGGCCCTGGACCTGATCCGCGACGCCGACGGCGACGTGCTGGGCGTGACGGCGCTGGAGATGGAAACGGGTGACGTCCATATTCTCGAGGGCAAGGTCACGCTGTTTGCCACCGGCGGCGCCGGGCGCATTTATGCGGCCAGCACCAACGCCTTCATCAACACCGGTGACGGCCTGGGCATGGCCGCGCGTGCCGGCGTGCCGCTGGAAGACATGGAGTTCTGGCAGTTCCACCCCACCGGCGTGGCCGGCGCGGGCGTGCTGCTGACCGAGGGCTGTCGCGGCGAGGGCGCCATCCTGCGCAACAGCAACGGCGAGCGCTTCATGGAGCGCTATGCCCCCACCTTGAAGGACCTGGCCCCGCGCGACTTCGTCTCACGTTGCATGGACCAGGAGATCAAGGAAGGCCGCGGCTGCGGGCCCAACAAGGACTACGTCGTGCTGGACATGACGCACCTGGGCGCCGAGACCATCATGAAGCGCCTGCCCAGCGTGTTCGAGATCGGCCACAACTTCGCCAACGTCGACATCACGCGGGAGCCCATTCCCGTGGTGCCCACCATCCATTACCAGATGGGTGGCATCCCCACCAACATCCATGGCCAGGTGGTGGCGCCGAAGAACGGCAACCCCAATGACATCGTCAATGGCTTCTACGCCGTGGGCGAATGCGCGTGTGTGAGCGTGCACGGCGCCAACCGCCTGGGCACGAACTCGCTGCTGGACCTGCTGGTCTTCGGCCGCGCCGCGGGCCTGCACATCGTGGACGCGGTGAAGAAGGCACCCAAGTCCCACAAGGAGTTGCCGTCAGACGCCGCCGACCTTGCGCTGTCGCGCCTGGCACGCCTGAACAGCACCACTGACGGCGAGTACGCTCAGGATGTGGCCAATGACATCCGCCGGGCCATGCAAGAGCACGCTGGCGTGTTCCGCACCCAGGCCAGCATGGACGAGGGCGTGGCCAAGATGGCGGCCATTGCCGAGCGCGTCAAGCATATCGGTCTGAAGGACAAGAGCCAGGTCTTCAACACCGCGCGCATCGAGGCGTTGGAGGTGGAGAACCTGATCGAGTCCGCACAGGCCACCATCGTCTCCGCCGCGGCGCGTCGCGAGAGCCGTGGTGCCCACACCGTCAACGACTACGCCGACACGCCGGAGTTCCCGAACGGGCGCAACGATGCCGTGTGGATGAAGCACACGCTGTGGTATTCCGAAGGCAACCGCCTGGACTACAAGCCTGTGAATCTCAAGCCGCTGACGGCCGAGAGCATCCCTCCGAAGGTCCGTTCCTTCTAAGCCTGGAATCCCTCCCATGACCAAGAGAACCTTCCAGATCTACCGCTTCGACCCCGACACCGACGCCAAGCCGCGCATGCAGACCATCGAGGTGGAACTCGACGGCTCGGAGCGCATGCTGCTGGATGC
>CAISJH010000108.1 GCA_903885585.1 uncultured beta proteobacterium | reverse complement strand
CCTGCGCCCCACCGCCGTGCCGCAGGACTTCGAGGACCGCATCGGCAACGTGCTGTGCCCGCTGCTGGACGCGCACGACGTGCTGCTGGACCTGCACTCCTTCACGGGCCCCGGCGAGGCCTTCACGCTCTTCGGCCCCGAGGACAACCAGGGAGATCTGGAGCCTTTCGCCCACGCGGCCGACGAGGCCCGCCTGGCCCGTCACCTGGGCCCCAAGCGCATCGTGGAAGGTTGGCTGCGCACCTACGAGGGCGGTGTCGCGCGGCGCCGAGCGCGTGCGCGCAGTGCTGGGCAGAGCCTGGACACCGACGCCAACTACGGCGTGGGCACCACCGAGTACATGCGCTCACGCGGCGGCTGGGGCGTGACGTTGGAGTGTGGCCAGCATGCCGACCCGAAAGCGCCGGACGTGGGCCTGCAGGCCATCCGCCAGACCCTGGCCCTGCTGGGCCTGGTGGCCTGGGCCCCGGAGCCTGCAGCGCAGGATCACGAGGTGCTGCGTCTGCAGGAGGTGACCGACCGCCTGCATCCGGAGGATCGCTTCGTCAAGGAGTGGACGAGCTTTGACGCCTTGAAGGCCGGAGACGTGATCGGTCTGCGCCACGATGGCACGCCCGTCACGGCCCCGGCCGATGGCCGCATCGTCTTCCCCAACGTGCGGGCCGAGCCCGGGCATGAGTGGTTCTACTTCGCGCGGCCGAGTGGGCGGAGCCTGGGCTGAAGCGTACCCTTCCAGCAACATACCCAGGGTTTCCCGGTGGGCGAACCCGGGGCCTTCCGTAGAAAATCCTGCTTTCCGCGTCAGTCCAGGAGAGGCTGTTGGACAGTCCCTGGATGACGAGCCCCGCCTCAGGCGCGTGGCTCATTTTGATGAAAGGCTATTTGTCGTGTCTCTCAAATTGAAACCCCTGGCGGCCTGCCTCGTGCTGGCCGGTCTGGCCACCCAAGCCTTCGCACAGTCGTCGACTCCGCAGCGCGTCGAGATCACGGGCTCCAGCATCAAGCGCATCCAGACAGAGGGCGCCTTGCCGGTGCAGACTATCTCGCGTACCGAGCTCGACCGGCAGGGCATCCTGAGCGCCGAGCAGCTGATCTCCACGCTCAACCTCAATGGCAACGGCCTGGACAACCTGGCGGGCAATGCCGATGTCGTCTCGGGGCAGGCGCGGGGTAACAACGGGGCGACGTCCGCCAACCTGCGCGGGCAGGGCGCGAGCGCCACGCTGGTGCTGTTGAATGGCCGCCGCGTGGCGGCCCACGGCCTGAATGGGGGTGTGGTCGATCTGAACCAGATCCCCTTCGCCGCGGTGGACCGGGTGGAAGTGCTGAAGGACGGCGCCTCGTCCATCTACGGCACCGACGCCATTGGCGGGGTGATCAATTTCATCCTGCGCAAGGACTTCAAGGGCCTGAGCGCCAGTGCCACGGCCGATGTCACCGAGGCGGGCGGCGGCAACATCTTGCGCGGCTCTGTGGTGGGCGGCTTCGGCGACCTGGACAAGGACCGCTTCAACCTCCTGGCCACGCTGTCGGTCAGCGATCACAAGAAGCTCGCCGGCAGCGAGCGCAGTTTCGTCAACACCTTCCAGGCCGATCGCGGTTTGTCCCCTGACACCCGCGGCGCGCCGTTCGCCACCCTGTTCACGCTGTCGGGAGCCGGTTCGCTCAAGACCGTGCTCACCCGGCCAGGACAGACCAACACCGCCACTGGGCCGCTGTACAACGGCGCCACGCTCAACGGCATCAACACCCTGGACTTGCCGGGTCAGGCCGGGTGCGCGTCGCAGCCCGACATGGGCGCCTATGACGAGAAGGTGTGGGCTGCTGGTGCCGGCGCGCAGTTTGGCTGCGCCTGGGACAACGGCAAGGCCGCGGTGATCCAGCAGCCGGTGACGAACACCAATGCGGTGTTGCGTGGCACCTGGCGCCTGGGCGAGCACCAGTTGGTGGCCGAAGCGGTGCTGGGGCGGTCTGAGTCGGCCAAGGAGTTCTCGCACAACCAGATCTCGAGCAGCGGTGGGGCAGCCACGCTCACGCTGCCCAACGGCAGCGTCGTGCCCAGCCCGTTCCGCAACCTGGCCTATCCGAGCACGGGCGCGGGCTACAACCGCGTCTTCAACGCCCTGGTCGCCACCTTCCCCGAGTTGGAAGCCAACCGCGGCCTGCCGATGGCCTTCCGCTGGCGCTGCATCGCGTGCGGTCCGCGTGAGATCGAGACCCAGAGCGACACCTCGCGCTACCTGCTGGCCATGGACGGGCCGCTGCCCTTCCTGGCGGGCTGGGACTACCGGCTGGGCGCCTCGTCGGCCAAGAGCACCAGCAAGTCGGTGCTGGGCAGTGGCTACCACTATTGGCAAGGCTTCGCGAACCTGCTGAACACGGGTGTGCTGAACCCCTTCCTCCTGGCCGGTGAGGCCCAGACCCCCCAGGCCATGGCCGCGCTGGACGCGATCTCCGCCCGCGGCGTGTCGCTGTATGGCGGCGAGTTCTCGATGACGCAGGCGGACGCCACCGTCTCCGGCCCGCTGTTCAAGCTCCCGGGCGGTGACGTGCTGGCTGCGGTCGGTGTGGACATGCGCACCGAGAAGTACAAGTTCAATGGCAACCAGAGCGTCAACACCAATGACGTGGCCACCTGGGTGTTCAACGCGCCCTTTGACAACGTCAATGCACTGGCAGGGGCCAAGCGCGACATCAAGGCCGCCTTTGCCGAAGTGATCCTGCCGGTCACCAAGCAACTTGAGCTCAACCTGTCCGCCCGCCAGGACGACTACACGGGGTTCGGCTCCACCTCGAACCCGAAGGTCTCGGCCCGGTTCACGCCGACGGACAGCCTGCTGATGCGGGGCTCGTACAGCACAGGCTTCCGCGTGCCCACCTTCAACCAACTCTACAACGGCGTGACGGAGTCGCCTTACAGCGGTGTGGGCATCGTCGACCCCGAGCGCTGCCCTGCGCTGGTGGTCAACACCACGCCAGGCAATGCGTGCAACGCCATCACGTTTAACACGCTGTTCGGCGGCAAGGCGGATCTCGGCCCCGAGGAGGCCAAGATGGCCACCCTGGGCCTGGTGTGGCAGGTCTCGCCCCAGGTCAGTGCCAGTGTGGACTGGTGGAGCATCGAGCGCAACGGCACCATCCAGTCGCTGGGCATCACTGGGGCCACGGGGTTGCTCGCGAACTACGCGCTGTTCAAGGACCGGTTCATCCGCAATGCGGCGGGCACCATCGTGCAGATCGACCAGCGCTGGATCAATGCCGGCGAAACCGTGACCAAGGGTCTGGAAGTTGGCGTGCGCGGCACCTCGCCCTTCATGAAGGGACGGCTCAGCGGCGGGCTCGACATTGCCTATCTGCTGGAGAAGAAGTCACGCCTGGTGCCGTCGGCGCCGTTCGGTACCAGCGAGGTGGGTGTCTTCACGCGCTCTGGCGACCTGGGCATCCGCTGGAAGCACACCGCCTTCGTCTCCTACACCGAAGGGGCCTGGAATGGCACGTTCACGCAGCTGTATCGCGGGGGCTACGCGGGCTACGTGCCACCCGGTGTGGCCAACGGCAGCTACACGCCCTCGGCCTGGGAGCCGCTCGTCAAGCCCTACGCCACCTACGGCGCTAGCGTCAGCTACAGCGGCCTCAAGGGCATGACCTTGTTGTTCGGGATCAAGAACCTGTTCGACAAGGATCCGCCCTACGCCCATGCGCAGGACACCAACACGGGCTCGGGCAGCTCCTGGGAGCCCCGCGTGGCCGACCCGCGTGGCCGTTCGTACCAGTTTGGGCTGGAGTACAAGTTCTTCTGAGGTTGAAGCATGGCGGTGCGCGCGCGCGCCGTCTCCCAAAGCGGGCCTCTTCGGAGGCCCGTTGCACTTGTGTGGGCGGAGAGGACTTTGAGGGTTGTGAAGTGAACTTGAACTGCTTCATGCGGACGTGGTGGCTGCTGCTGGCCACCGTGCTGACGGCGCCGGCCGCTGCCGCCGCGGAACCTCCACCACTGGAAGCACTGCTGAAGACCGCGGGCCTGCCCCTTGAGGCTGTCAGCCTGGTGGTGGCCCCGCTGCGGCCAGTGGTGCCTGGCGAGCGCGTGCTGCAACTGGGCGCTGACCGGGCACTGCAGCCGGCCTCGACGATGAAGGTGCTGACCACCCTGGCCGGCCTGGAGCTGCTGGGCCCCACCTGGCGCGGCCGCACGCGGCTGCTGGCTACCGGCCCCGTGGACGGCGGTGTGCTGCATGGCGACCTGGTGCTGGAGGGTGGCGCCGACATGGACCTCAGCGCTGACGCCCTGCAGGCCCTGCTGCGCAAGCTGCGGGAGCGCGGCGTGGAGGTGATCCGGGGCGACTTGATCCTGGACCGCTCGGCCTTCCGTCCGACCCGGTTCGACCTCGGTCTGCCGCCTTTCGACGAAGCCCCCGAGTTTGAGTACAACCTGATTCCCGATGCGCTGACGGTGGACTCCAACCTGCTGCGCATGGACCTGGCTTTCGATGCCGCCGGCACGCTGCACATTCACCACCATCCGCGTCTGCACGGCCTGCGTATCCGGCATGAACTCCACTTGGTGGACGCCCCGTGTACACGCTGGGGTGAGGGTTGGAAGACGCCCGAAGTGAAGCGGCGCTGGCTGGGCGACACCGAGGTGGTCCTGCGCGGCACCTGGCCCAGAGGCTGTGAGCGGTCTCTGGCGCTCAACCTGATCGATCGCGACGAGTTCATCGGTCGGCTGGTGCGCAGGCAGTGGGCCGATCTGGGCGGCCAGTGGCAAGGTCGGGCGCGAGAGGCCGTGACGCCACCCGGCGCCGTGGTGCTGGCCGAACGACAGTCCCGGCCGTTGTCGGAGCTGGTGCGTGGCATCAACAAGGTCTCGGACAACGCCCGCACGCGCACGCTGCTCTTGGCCATCGGGCGTCAGGCCCATGGCGCCGACGACGAGCCCACGTTGCAGCGCGCCGACCGGGCCGTGCGGGCCTGGATGGCCCGCCACAGCATCCCGGACGCAGGCCTGGTGCTGGACAACGGCTCGGGTTTGTCGCGCACCGAGAAGATCAGTGCCGCCCAGCTTGAAGCTGTGGTGCGTGCCGGCATGACGGGCCCCTGGGCGCCGGAGTTCCTGACCAGCCTGCCCGTGGTGGGCGTGGACGGCCTGATGCGTTGGCGCCAGGCCGACGGTGCGGTGCCCATTCAGGCCCGCCTCAAGCCGGGCGGCCTGCGCAACGTGGTGTCCGTGGCGGGTACCGTGAACGATGCCGCGGGCCAGCCCATGATCGTGGTGGTCATCCTCAACCACGACAACGCGCGCGCGGCAGTCAGCCGGCCGATCATCGACGCGGTGCTGCAGTGGGTGTCCAAGACGCGCTTCGCGCCTCCGGCAAATCCTTGATGTGCTCCCGTGCGGATCACGCTTCGGGTTCTCGCCCTGCGCGTCAAACGATCAGCTGATAGCGGGCGCGCACCGTCTCGCGGTCGCCGAAGTCGAAGTGCCACCACTCGGTGGCGATGCCCTGCCAGCCGCCGTGCTGCATGGCATGGCGCAGGAGGGCCCGATGCCGCAGATGTTCTGACCGCAGCAGCCCCTGTGCCGCCAGCTGGTCTTCCAGGGCGGGGTGCGACAGCTCGGTGGTGTCGTCAAAGCCCGTGCCCATGTCCAGCTCGTGCCCTTGGGCGTCCAGCAGCGTGAGGTCCACCGCCATGCCGAATGAGTGGATGGAGCGGCGTGCCGGATTGGCAAAGTAGCGCTCCATGGAGGTGCCCTGCACATGGGTCCAGAAGAGCTCCTGCACCCGGTGCGGTCGGGCGGCGTCCAGCACGCACAGGCGCAGTTCCGGGTGGTGGGCCTGCAGCCACTGGGCGGAAAGCTCCAGTGCGGCCGCGGCTTCGGCGTGCAGCCAGGCGCAGTCGTGCGGGCTGTACAGGTCATGGCCCAGCAGGTTGCGGGTGCTCGCGTAGCGAAGGTCCACGCGGACCTGGGGCAGCGTGCCCAGCGCCCGGAAGTCGGGGCTCGAGCCCAGGGCATCGATCGAAATCGTCGGCGGTGCCGGGTGACTCATGCCTTCGCCTCGCTCTTCAGGCAGGCCTGGGCCTGCGCAGCCACCTGCTTCACCAATTCCCGCGCGCCATGGGACAACGGGCTCTGGCTCGCGCTCAAGGCGTACAGGCGCACCGGCAGGGCGGGCTCCACGGGCCGCGTTTCCAGGCCTTCGGGCCGGGGCCATCGTGCCGTGAACGGGTCCACCAGTGTCACGCCCCCACCCTGTTCCACCAGGCCTCGCGCCAGTTGGTAGGTTTGGACCACCGTGCGGCACACCGGTGTGCAGTCGGCCGCGTCAAAGGCCGCGGCGATCAATTCACCAAGCGGGTCCTGGGTCTGCAGGCCGATCAGACCGGCCTGCGGCTCGGCCAGACTTTGCAGCGGCAGCGGCAGCCCGCGCTGCGCCTCGGGCCAGGTGCCTTTGCGGGCCAGCGCGACCAGCGTGCCCTCGGCCACGGGCTCCGCCACCACGTTGGGGTGGCGCGGGTCGCGCAGCGAGAGCGCCAGGTCGGCCTCGCCGATGCGCAGGATGTCCACGATGGCGTCGGTGTGCTGGGTGGCCAGTTCGCACTGGGTGTGGGGGAAGGCTTGGCGCCAGGCCGCCAAGGCCGGGGGCAGCAGGCTCAGCGCCAGCGAGGGCGTGGCCACCACGCGCACCGTCTCCACGGAGCGGGACTTCAGCGTGGCGGCCAGGCGGCGAATGCCCGCCAGATCCCGCGTCAGCTTTTCCGTCTCGGCAAAAAGACGGTGTGCCTCAGGCCGCGGGTAGAGCTTGCCGCGGATGCGCTCGAACAGCTGCAAACCCAGTTGCAGCTCGCAGTGCTGCAGCACCTTGGTCACCGCGGGTTGCGAGATGTGCAGCACCTGCGCTGCCCCGCTGATGGTGCCGGCCTGCATCACGGCGTGGAAGACTTCAATATGGCGCAGGCGCATGGGAAGGTGCTTTATGGAGGCACAGGCCGCTGTCTGTGAGCCTTCAGGATTGAAGGGGCTGATTCTAGAAACCGCCGGCCCGAACGGTGCTGGCCCCTCAGCCTGCAGCCTTCAGGGCGAGGTCAGCGCAGCCAGGATGGCCGCGCACTCGGCATCGGGCTCTCCGTCGAACTTGGCAGGTCGAAAGCGCATCTGAAAGGCCACCAGCACCTGGCGCGTGGCCGTGTCCAGTTCGCCTCCCAGGGGCACAAAATAGCCCAGCCGTGCCAGGCGCTGCTGGAACCAGGCCACCTCCGGGAGCGACTGCTCGTACTGCGGTTGCAGGGCCGCCTTGCGGGCCTCATCCGGCCACAGCGCCAGGCCTTCGTCGGCCAGGCGCTTCCACGGGAAGAGCGGGCCCGGGTCGGGCTTGCGGCCAGGGGCGATGTCGCTGTGCCCGAGCACGCGCTCGGGCGGGATGCGGTGGCGCTTGACGATGTCGCGCACCAGGGCCACCACGGCATCGATCTGCGCCGGCGGGTAGGGGAAGTACTGCCGGCCCTCGGGCGTGTCCCGGTAACCGAGGTTGACGATCTCGATGCCGATGGACGACGGGTTCAGCATGTGGCGTCGGCCCCAGAAGCTCACCCCCGCGTGGTTGGCGCGCTGCTGTTCGTCCACCAGCCGGTAGATGGTGGGCGGATCGATGTCCACCAGATAGTGGCTGCTGACCTCCTGTTGCGTGAGCACGCGCAGCGAGGTGGGGAAGTCCAGCGCGGTGTAGTGGATGATCAAGGTCTCCACCCGGCTGCCCTGGCTGAAGGCGGTGTAGGAGGTGTCGATGCGCGGGCCTACCGCGCAGCCGCTGAGCAGTACTGCGAGTCCCAGGCCCGCGGCGCAGGCGGCCTTTGACAGTGCGCGCGCCCAGCTCATGGGGCCGAGACCACGGGGGCGGCCGTGCGAGGCTGGGGCTTGCTGGACGCCGCTGCAGCTGCCAGCCGCGCAGCGGCGTGGTGCCCGCGGCTGATGCGGGTCTGCACCGCGATGCCTGGGGGAAGGGCGCCGCGGCAGGCCTGCTCGATCACCGGGTGAAGCTGAAGCACCCGTCCTGTCAGCGCCACCGGCCGAGGGCCGAAGCGCTGCACCAGGATGCGGGCCAGGCGGCCCAGCTCGGCCCCGGCCTGCTCCAGCAGGCGCAGGGCCATGGCGTCGCTGCCGGCTGCCGCGGCCACCGCCATGGCCAGCCGGCCCATCTCGCCCCGATCCACCCCATAGAGAAAGCGGCGCGTGTGCGACCACTCGCTGCCGCCCACATGTTCCAGCACCTCGCGCGCGAGGGCCGAGTGGCGCCAGGCGCCGGGCGACTCGTCTTCTGTGCGCCAGATGTGCCGCAGCGCCTCGCGGGCGATCCAGTAGCCGCTGCCGCCGTCGTCCAGCAGCCCGCCGCGGCCGCCCACGCGTTCGAAGCGCCCGTCCTCGCCAATAAAGCCGCCGATGGAGCCCGTGCCCGCATACACCAGATAACCCTCGCTGGGGGCAAAGACGTCCAGATAGGCCATCTCGATGTCGGTGCTCAGCGCCACCCGGTCGGCGCTCAGGCCCACGGGCGCGCCGATCAGGTCGGACAACTCGGCTGCACCACTTCCAAAGCCCGTCAGCCCCGCCCGCACCGCGGCAGGCCGCCCCACCTCCAGCACCTGCGCGGCCAACTCGGCAAAGCCGTCGCGCAGCGCCTGTTGCCCGCCCTTGGTGGCCATCTGCACGGCGCTCAATCCACCCACCTGCCCCTCGGCCACGATCTCTCCCGCCTGCGAGGCCAGGGCCCAGCGGGTTTGCGTGCCGCCGGCGTCGATGCCCAGGCCGAGGATTGGAATCCTGCGCGGCTTGCGCTGCGCCACTGTGCGTGCTGTCGTGATGGTCATCCTTCTGTATTCTGGGCAAACGATGCGGCAACGCTCAAGCGTAGGCTCTCAAGCCTGTCACTCGTCTATGAAAGCGTGCGGCGACGACATAACCGGGTGGAATGGGAGTCGGTGACGGGACGGTCGGCGGAAGGTTGTCAAGCGTTCCGCGTTCTGTTGACGATCGAGGCCGGGCCTTCCAGCCCCGTACGCCCCACTCCCCGTACCAGAGCGGTCTGGAAACTTTCCTCAAGAACTTGGGTGGCGCCGCCAGGCACCGGAAAGTACAACGTCTCCCACTGTCCGTTCCTGCGCACCTGCAGCACCACATACCGCCACTGCGGGCTGCCCGCTGGTGCCTGCCAGCTGACCCTGACGGCTCCTGACGGTCCCAGCGGCGTGATCGTCACTTCAGGCCGCGCGGGCGGTGGCTCGGCCAGCCAGGGCGTGGCGGGTGGCAGCGCAGGCTGCGCGTAGGAGCCTTCGCGCAGACGGTCGGCCACGCCGTCCCGGTTGGCGGCCAGCGCCACCATGCTGAAGTGGATGTGACCGTTGGCCAGCGGGTTGTTGGCCGTGCGCTCGCGCACGATGTCGATCTGCGCCTGCACTTCCTGCGGCGTGTAGGGGCGCTGTTTGTCGCCAATGCGGCTGGTGAACAGGCCGGCCCAGATGTGGCGTCCTCTGGGGTTGTCGCGCAGCCAGGCGTCCAGCAGCACGGGGAAGGCCTGCGCCGTCTGGGCGATGGGCCAGTACAGCTGCGGGGCCAGGTAGTCGAGCCAGCCCTCGCTGAGCCAGCGTTCCACGTCGGCATGGAGCTGGTCGTACTGGCTGAAGCCGGCGATGCCGGGCGGCCGTCGGTCGGGCCGGGGCAGGCCGAACGGGCTGATGCCGAAGCGTACCCAGGGCTTGGCCACGTGAATGGCCGCGTGCAGGCGTTCGATCAGGCCGTCCACCTGGGCGCGGCGCCAGGCGGCGCGGTCGGCGGGGGCGCCGGCGCGCTGCCAGGAGGGCTCGTCAGGGAAGGGGACCTCGCGCCCTTGCGCGTCCTTGATGGGGTAGGGGTAGAAGTAGTCGTCGATGTGCACGCCGTCGATGTCGTAGCGCTGCACCACGTCCAGCACCACGTCCACCATGCGCTGCGCGGCCCGCGGCTCGCCCGGGTCCATCCACAGCAGCTCGCCGTAGCGCTTGACCACGCCGGGCTCGGTGTTGGCCAGGTGATTGGCCGCCAGCGGTGTGGTGGCCGAGGTGTGGCGCGCGCGGTAGGGGTTGAACCAGGCGTGCAGCTCCAGCCCCCTGCGGTGTGATTGCTCCACCCACTCGGCCAGCGGGTCCCAGGGGATGTCGGGCGGGCGGCCGCTGGCGCCGGTGAGGTACTCCGACCAGGGCTCCAGCGCGGAGGGGTAGAGGGCATCTGCGGCCGGGCGCACCTGCAGCACGATGGCGTTCAAGCCGATGCTTTGCGCCTTGTCCAGCAGCTCCAGCATCTCGGCACGCTGCTGCACTGTGGTCAGGCCGCGCTTGCTGGGCCAGTCGATGTGCGCCACCGTGGCCACCCAGGCGGCGCGGAATTCGCGCGGGATGGGGGGTGGGGTGTCGGCAGACAGGGCCGGCGGCTCGGCTCCTGTGGTGGGCGGGGGCGTCGCACTGGCCGTGTGCCCCGCAGTGCCGCCCCCGCTGCCCTGAGGCGTGCCACTACCGGGCTGGGCTGACGGCGGGCTCGCACAGCCGGCCAGCCAGGGGGCGGCCAAGCCGGCCCCGGCCAGGCCCAATACCTGCCGCCGAGTGGGCCGTGCCGCGGCGACTTGGGCCGCCAGCGCCGCCTCCAGCGGACTCAGGCCTTGATGAACCATCGCTTCTTCCACATCGCCCAGGCGACGATGAACATGACGGCGTTGAACAGCAGGGCCCACAGCAGCGAGGCCTGCACGGGCTCCAGCGGCAGTGCCTTCAGCGGCGCGTAGAGCCAGGCTTTCAGCGACACGTTGGCGACGGCCTGCGTGGCGGCACCAACAGCCCCAGCAGCCTCGGCCGAGGCCACCGGGATCTTGATGAACCCCATCATCTTGGCGACGAAGCCCGACAGCGCAAAGATGAACAGCGCGTTCATGCCGTAGATCACGAGCGGCTGGAAGAACCGCGCCGCTGCAGCGCGCACCCGGGCCTGCGGCGCGCCGTCCATCAGCCAGTAGAACGCACCGAACACCAGCAGCGCCCAGCCCGCCATGAACACGGCGTAGGACGGCGTCCACAAGGCCTTGTTGATGGGCATCAGCACCACGTCCAGGATGGCGCCCAGCCACAGCAGCGCCAGGCCCGCGAGCAGCATCCACACCGTCTTGTGCGCGGCCTCGCCACGCCAGGCCAGCACATGGCCGGTGAGCACGCCGAACAACACCGTGCCCACGGCGGGCAGGGTGCTGAGCAGGCCCTCCGGGTCCCAGGTCTTGGACTGCACCCACAGGTGCCCCGACAGCAGCGCGCGGTCCAGCCAGGCGCCGGTGTCGCGCCCGGGTTGCAGAAGCCCGGTGGCCACCACGCCGTCGGGCCCTGGTACCGGCACAGCCAGCATCAGCACGGCATAGACCGTAAAGAGCCCGATCAGCGCCTTCACCTGCCCGCGCCAGCCGCACCACAGCACCAGGGGCGCGGCCAGCAGCGTGCACAGGGCGATGCGCTGCAGCACGCCGGGAATGCGCACGGCGCCCCAGTTGAAGTGTGGGATCAGGTTGAGGGTGAAGCCCACCAGGAAGATCACCACTGCCCGCCGCGCCAGGCTGCGCAGCAGGGCCGCGCGGTGGTCGCCCAGGGCCAGGCGGCGGCCCGTGGACAGCGTCATGGACACGCCCACAATGAAGAGGAAGAAGGGAAAGATCCAGTCCGTGAAGGTCCAGCCGTGCCAGGATGCGTGGGCGAGCTGCGAGTACAGGTGCGACCAGTCGCCCGGGTTGTTGACCAGCACCATGCCCGCGATGGCAAAGCCGCGAAAGGCGTCCAGCGAGGCCAGGCGCTCCTCGGAGGTGGGTGGCAGGGCGGGCGCGGTCATGACTTGGGGCTCGAGGCGGACGACTGGGCGACGGGGGAAGTGACCGTTATGGCTTGCGATGGGGCCGTCGCGCTCGCGTCAGCCTCCTCCTGCTTGCGGCCGAACCCCGGCGGAATCTTGAGCATCGCCGCCACCGCCACCGAGGGCAGGGTGGCCACGCAGACCCAGATGAAGAAGGCGGTGTAGCCCATCTGCTGCTGCAGCCAGCCGCTGGCCATGCCCGGCAGCATCATGCCCAGCGCCATGAAGCCGGTGCACAGCGCGTAATGCGCCGTCTTGTACTGGCCCCCACGGTCCGGGCTCTGCCCGTCCCGGCCCCCCGAGGGGGCGTCAGAAGGCTTGGGGCGGCCCGGCGCCTTCTGAGGCCCTTCAGCCACGTGGATCATGAACATCAGGTAAGCCGCGAAGCCGAAGCCGTAGCCCAGCTGCTCGGCCGCCACCGCAGCGGTCACCAGGGCCAGGCTGTCCGGCTGCCACAGGGCCAGGGCGACGTACAGCAAGTTGGGCGTGTGGATGGCGGCCACCATGGGCCACAGGCAGCGCTTGAGGCCAAAGCGCGAGATCGTCAGCCCGCCCAGCAGCCCGCCCAGCGTGAGCGCGGCCACGCCGAAGGTGCCGTAGGCGATGCCCAGCTGCGCCGTGGACAGCCCCAGCCCGCCTTGCGTTCGGGGGTCAAGCAGAAACGGCGCCAGCAGCTTGACCAGCTGTGCCTCGCCCAGGCGGAACAGCAGCAGAAAGGCCAGCACCAGCGCGATGTCTCGGCGGCGGAAGAAGGTGACAAAGGTGTCGACGAAGCCGCTCCACAGCGCGCTTGCTGTGGCGGGCTGTGGGCCGGGTGGCGCGCTTTGACCGGGCTGGCCGGGCTGACCGGGCATTTGCGGCCCCGCGCCGCCACGGCCAAGCCGTAGGTGCGGCCGGTCTTCCGCCGGCCTGGGCAGCACCGCGCGGTGCCAGGCGAACAGCAGCAGGAACGTCAGCCCCAGCAGGCCCAGCACCACCTGCCAGGCCAGCACCACCTGGCCCGTGGTCTCGGCCAGATGCCCAGCCAGGTAGACCAGCCCGCCCTGGCCCGCGATCATCGACACGCGGTAGAACAGGCTGCGGATGCCCACGAAAGCGGCCTGCTGGTGCTGCTTCAGCGCCATCATGTAGAAGCCATCGGCGGCGATGTCGTGCGTGGCCGACGCGAAAGCCATGAGCCAGAACACGGCCAGGCTCATCTGGAAGAAGCCCTGCATGGGCAGGGTGAGCGCCACGCCTGCCAGCGCGGCACCCACCAGGAACTGCAGGCCCACCACCCAGCCACGCCGCGTGCCCAGCAGGTCGACCAATGGCGACCACAGCGGCTTGATGACCCAGGGCAGGTACAGCCAACTCGTATAGAGCGCGATGGCGGTGTTGTCCAGCCCCAGGTTCTTGTACATCACCACCGACAGCGTCATCACCACCACGTAGGGCAGGCCCTGACCGAAGTACAGGGTGGGGATCCAGCGCCAGGGGGAGCTCATGCCGGCGAGTGTCGTTCAGCCAAGGCGGCACGCACGCTGCCGTCCACGGCGTCCAGCAGGCCTTGTGCTGCGTGGGTGTTCACCCCGCGGCGCAAGGCCACGATGGCGGTCTTGACGCGCCAGCCCGCCTCCACCAGAGCCTGCTGCGCGGCAGCGTCGTCGGCCCCCGAAGCCAGCGCGGCCAGCCGTACCGCGCGCCGGCGCAGCTTGGCGTTGGTGGGCCGCAGGTCCACCATCAGGTTGCCGTACACCTTGTGCAGCCGCACCATCAAGGCAGTGGAGAAGGCATTCAGCGCGATCTTCTGCGCCGTGCCGGCCTTCAGCCGCGTGCTGCCCGACACCAGCTCGGACCCCGTGTCCAGGGTGAGGCCGATCTCGGCCTGCGCGGCCAGCGGCGAGCCGGGGTTGTTGGCCAGGCCGATGGTCAGCGCCCCGGCCTGGCGGGCGGCGCGCAGGGCGCCCAGTACCCAGGGCGTGGTGCCGGAGGCGGCCAGCAGCAGCACCACGTCATTGGGGCCGGGTGACAGGGCGGCCAGGTCAGCCACGCCTTGGGTCTCGTCGTCCTCGGCCCCTTCCACCGCCTGCAGCAGGGCGCCGGGGCCGCCGGCCATCAGGGCCTGGGCACGCTCGTGCGGCCAACTGAAGGTGGGGTGCAGCTCCACGCTGTCCAGCAAGCCCAGGCGGCCGGACGTGCCGGCGCCGGCGTACAGCAGGCGGCCACCGGCGCGGATGCGAGGCAAGGCGGCGTCCACGGCCTGGGCCAGCCCCTGGCTCGCGGCCTGCACGGCCTGCACGGCGCGCTGCTGCGCGGCCACCAGCGCGGCCAACAGTTCAGGCGTGTCGTAGAGGTCGAGATCCGCGTGCTCGGCAGCCGGGGACTCGGTGGCCGTCAGCGCGGGGCCATCCGGGAAGGCGGCGGCTGATGGGCGGGCGGCATCGGAAAGAGCTTTGGGGTCGTGGGGGGGCGGAGTTTCATTCACGGTGCCGCAATCTAGGCGCCCGCTCCGCCCCTGGCCAATGAATGCTGAATCCCGGGGCATAACCAGGGGGAATGCAGCGTGCACCACGCGTTCTTGGCTGGCGCGCCTGCCGCGCCACACGGACAGCCTGATGGCCCGATGCACGCACGCGTGGCGGTACGCAGGGCCGCTCCCAAGTTTTCTTGCGCCCCCGCGGGGGGCCGGGCCGGGCACCGCCCGGTCCTTGGGGGCTCACAAGCTCTCAACCCCCCATCGTCGCCCCCGGGTAAAAGGGCAGCGTGCGCACCCGCTTGCCGCTCAGACGCGCCCAGGCATTGGCCAGGGCCGGCGCAAAGGTGGGTACTCCGAGTTCGCCCACCCCGCCCAGCGGTCGGGTGCGGTCGGCAAGGGCGGAGGGCATCAGCGCCACCTGCACCTGCGGCATCTCGTTCAGCCGGATCATGCGGTTGCTGTTGAAGTTCTTCGCCTGCGCCGCGCCGTTGATGAAGGTCTGCTGGCCGAAGAGCGTGGCATTGATGGCATGCACCACGCCGCCCACGATCTGCGCCTCCACCGAGCCTGGGTTGACCACCAGCGTGCAGTCCACCGCCACCCACACCCGGGTGACCTTGGGCCCGGTGGTGGTGGCCGAGACCTCCACCACCTGCGCCACGATGGTGTTGAAAGCGGCTCCGATGGCGATGCCTCTGGCGCGGCCGGCTGGGGCAGCCGTGCCCCAGCCCGACAGTTGCGCCACCCTCTCCAGCACCGCAATCCAGCGCGGGTCGGTCAGGCGGGCGCGCCTGAAGGCGTAGGGGTCCTGGCCGGCCGCGGCGGCCAGTTCGTCCATCATGGACTCCACCGCGAAGGTGTTGATGGACGCCCCCACCGAGCGCCAGAAGCCCACCGGGATGGGTGAGGCGTGCGGCACCCATTCGGTCAGGCGGGCGCCAAAGGCGTAGGGCAGATCGTGCGAGGCCTCATAGCCCTGGCTGTCGCCCTTGGCGCCCAATACCGCGCCGCGCTGCGCCAGGATGGAAGGCGAGACGTTGCGGTAGCTCCAGCCCGTGACGTAGCCGCTGGCATCCAGGCCCGCCCGCACCCGCACCAAGCCCATGGGCCGGTACTGGTCATGGGTGAAGTCCTCTTCGCGCGGCCACATGAGTTTGACCGGCTTGCCCACCGCCATGGCCACCTGCACTGCCTGGCTGATGAAGTCCAGCTCGGCCTTGCGCCCCAGGCCGCCGCCGAGGAAGGTGGTGTGGATGATGACTTTGCTCTCGGGCAGGCCGGTCAGGGCCATCACCAGCGTCAAGGCTGATTTGGCCGACTGCGTCGGCGCCCACACCTCGCAGCGCGTGCCGGCCACGTGGTCCACGGTGCAGTTCAGCACTTCCAGGCAGGCGTGCGAGACGTAGGGCAGGTAGTAGGTGGCCTCCAGCACCTTGGGCGAGGCGGCCAGGGCCGTGGCGACCTCGGCCGTGCTGCGCTCGACGGTGTAGACCGTGCCGGCTGGGTTGGGGCCGCTGGCGGTGTAGGCGCTGGTGCTGGCCATCAGGGCCTGCGCATCGGCCAGGAACTGGTTGCTGTTCAGGCTGGCGGTGCCGGCTGGCAGGGTCCACTTCAGAGACAGGCGCTTGGCAGCCTGCCAGGCGTCCCAGGTGGTCGGGCCCACCACCGCCACGGCGTTGACGTTGCCCACGGCCTCGGCGCCCCGGCCGGTGCCCGCGGCCACCCGCGTCGGCACCACCGCATACGCGCCTGTGGGCACGGGCGGCGTGGCTGCCAGCGTTCCGCCAAAGCTCGGGCAATGCCTGATGACGGCGTAGACCATGCCCGGCACGCGCACGTCCAGACCGTAGACCGCGCTGCCGTCCACCTTGAGTGGGATGTCGGGCCGGGGCAGCGTCTTGCCGATGCAGCGGAATTGGCTGTCGGGCACCAGTGCGGCGTTGGTGGGGGCCGGCACCAGGGCCGCCGCTGCGGCGAGCTGGCCGTAAGTGAATACGCTGCCCGAGGGCAGGTGCGTGACCCTGCCATCGCTCACGCTGAAGCTCCCACGCGAGCTGTCGCCCACGCGCGCCATGGCCGCGATGACCAGCATCTCCCGCGCCGTGGCGCCGGCATCGCGCAGCTTCCAGAAGTTGTTGCGGGTCACACCGCTGCCCACGGTGTTGATGGCACTGCCCACGGGGGCGGGCGTGGTCAGGGTGGGGCCGCCCTGCACCAGCTGCACGCGGGCCGGGTCCACCATCAGGTCTTCGCACAGGATCTGCGCCAGACCGGCGAAGGAGCCCTGCCCCATGTCGGAGCTGCCGATGGTCAGGCTGATGCTGTCGTCACTGCCGATGGTCAGCCACGCATTCACGGCCGTGCCGGGCGCCGCGGCCGCTTGGACTTCGCGGCCGGGCAGCACCAGGGCCAGGGTGAGGGCGGAGGCGCCGCCCAGAAACTGGCGGCGGTCGAGTTCGAGGCGAGGGTTTTGCATGTCGGTACCCTCGTTCACAAGCCGGCGACGGCCTGCTTGATGCGTTGATAGGTGCCGCACACGCAAAGGTTGTTCACCTCGCTGGCGATCTCGGCGCCGTGGTGGCCCGCCTGCATGGCACCGGCCACCTTCATCAGCATGCCGGACTGGCAGTAGCCGCATTGCGGCACCTGGTTGGCGATCCAGGCCTTCTGCGCCGGGTGGCTGCGGTCGGGCGACAGGCCCTCGATGGTGGTGATGGGCTTGCCCACCGCCGACGAGACGTCGAACTTGCAGGCCTTCTCGGGCTGGCCGCTGACCAGCACGGTGCAGGCGCCGCAGACCTCGATGCCGCAGCCGTACTTGGTGCCGGTCAGGCCGATGACATCGCGCAGCACCCACAACAGGGGCATGCTGGCGCTGCTGACGTTGACGGCGTGGTCCTTGCCGTTGACGTTCAAGGTGTAGGTGGGCATGGTGGTGCGGGTCCTTTCCTGGAGGCGGCAGGGCTCAGGACGATCGGTTCCCGACGTGCCCTCATGCCCCTTCGTTGAAGAGGGCCTCAGCCTAAGGAAAGTTGCGCGCGCGCAGGGTTACCAATTGCAAGTTTTGGTATGCACTTGCTGGTGCAGTCACCCGCCTTTGAGGGCGTCTTGACACAGGTCAAGGAGCGGCCGGCGCAGGGACCGCGGCGTGGCCGCAGGCCTCCGGGTTCAGGGTGAACTTGGCGGGTCGATGGGAGGCGCCTCGCGGATCGCGCGCTGCAGCCACATCACATCGTGCCAGGCGCCGAACTTGTGACCACCCCGCTTGAAGACGCCCACGGTCTCGAAGCCCACTGCGCGGTGCAGGGCCACGCTGGCGTCATTGGGCACCACCACTACGGCCAGCGCATTGCAGTAGCCGCGCTCGGCCAGGCGCTCGAACAGGGCCTGGTAGAGCACCTTCCCCAAGCCCTTGCCTTGCCAGCCCGCCCGGATGTAGGCCGAGGTTTCGGTGGACCAGCGGTAGGCGGCTCTCTCGCGGTGAGCGCCGCCGTAGGCGTAGCCCACGCATTGGCCGTCAACTTCCGCCACCAGCCAGGCCCAGCCCTGCAGGGCCTTGTCGATGCGCGCGGCAAAGGTCTCCACTGACGGCAGCTCGGTCTCGAAGGACACGGCCGTCCCTTCGACGTAGGGGCGGTAGATCTCCAGCAGGCTGGCGGCGTCGGCGGGTGTGGCGGGGCGGATCAGGGGCAT
>CAISJH010000107.1 GCA_903885585.1 uncultured beta proteobacterium | reverse complement strand
TCCAGCGCCCGGTCCTGCGTGAGGGTGAGGGCCGTGGCGTAGGGCATGTGCGTGTGCATCACCACCGCCTTGCGCGCAATGCGGTGCACCGCAGCGTGGATGAACATGGCCGTGGGCTCGATCTCGTACGTGCCGGCCAGGCGCTGGCCGTTCACGTCCACCATCACGATGTCGTCGGTACCCACCTCGCTCCACAGCAGGCCGCGCGGGTTCAGCAGAAAGCGGCCAGAGCCATCGGGCAACTCGGCGCTGAAATGGTTGCACACCCCTTCGGACAGGCCGTAGTGGTAGGCGGCGCGCAGCGCCAACGCGAGGTCGGCGCGCAACTGGCGCACGGGGGCGGAATCAAAGTCTTGTTGATGGTTCATGGCAATTTCACTCCAGGGCCAGCCAGATCTCGTTGCGCCGCATGAACCAGGGGGTCATGGGCGCGTTGTAGCGGGAATATACGGGCTCGCCCTTCCAGCGCATCCCGGCGGCCTGCAAGCCACTGGTCAGCTGGGTCAGATGGCGCTGGTTGTTGTCTTCCGACCAGAAGCCTGAGAACCTGATGGCCGCCACCTTGGCCGCCGGCACTTCACGGATCTTCACCCGGCTGTCCAACGGCTCGGGGGCGCTTTCCAGCGTCACGCCCTTGGGGAGGACGAATTGCACCTGATAGCCCTGCAGCGTGGCGGCCTGCGTCACCGGCGCGGTCATCGCCATCTTCACAGCCGTGGGCGTCTGGGTGACCGGGGCGGTCATGGCCATCTTGCGCTCGCCCTTGTTCTTGCCGGAGATGTAACCGAACAGCAGCGGGAAAGCCTGGTTACCCGCCGAGTCGGCCGGTCCGGGCACCGTGACCTCGGCCACCACGTAGGAGGCGTACTGGCGGATCTCCACGGCGTCCAGACGCTGGACGACCTCGAAGTCGGGTTCCTCGATGGCGTGGCTGGTCATGGCGGTGGCGGCCAGCAAGAGGGCGGCGATGCGTGTCTTCATGCGCTTGATTGTGCAGATCAGCCGCCTTGCGGCGCGGCGGAGGGCCTTTGCCGCGTGAGGAGCGGTTGCCAGCCCTCAACGGTCACTGGCAAGGCCAAGCGCAGTATCAGCCTGCTCTGCCCATCATGGGACAGCATGGCCCATGAGCCCGAGGCTGCAGGTCTCGCCCGCTGCTCCAACACGCCCACAGGAGGCCCAAGCCGATGAAACGATACGTGCTGCGCCTGGACGAGGTGGCGATGGATGATGTGGCACTGGTGGGCGGCAAGACCGCGTCCATCGGTGAGTTGACGCGCGCGCTCGGCCCCTTGGGCGTCCGTGTGCCTCCAGGATTCGCGGTCACGGCGCAAGCCTTTCGCGACATGATCGAAGCCGCCGGCGCCGCGCCGCGACTGCATGCCCTGCTGGACGGCCTCGACAAAGGTGACAGCGCAGCGTTGGCCCGCGCCGGCGCACAGGCCCGCGCCCTCGTGAACAGCTGCCCCATGCCCGTGGCGGTGGAGGCGGCGTTGCGCAGCGCCTGGCGCACGCTGGCGCAGCAGTGCGCCGAGCCCGACCTGCGGGTGGCCGTGCGCAGTTCGGCCACGGCCGAAGACCTGCCGCACGCCAGCTTCGCCGGCCAGCACGAGAGCTTCCTGAACGTGGCGGGAGAAGACGCCGTGGTGGACGCCGTCCGGCGCTGCCAGGCATCGCTGTTCACCGACCGTGCCATCGCCTACCGCATCGACCAGGGCTTTGACCACTTCCAGGTGGCCTTGTCGGTGGCAGTGATGAAGATGGTGCGCAGCGACCTGGCCGCCAGCGGCGTGGCCTTCACGCTGGACACGGAATCGGGCCACCCCGACGTGGTGCGCATCGACGCCGCCTGGGGGTTGGGCGAGGCCGTGGTGCAGGGCAGCGTCGACCCCGACGAGTTCGTGGTGCACAAACCCACCTACCGACTGGGCACCCGGGCCGTGCTCAGCCACCGCATCGGCGCCAAGCTGACACGGGTGGTGCTGGCGCCCGGAGGAATCCTCACCGAGCCCGTGCCGGAGCCAGACCGCCTGCGGCCCTGCCTCAGCGACGAACAGGTGCTGGCCCTGGCTGGCATGGCGCTGCGCATCGAAGCGCACTACAGCCAGCGTGCCGGCCACTGGTGCCCCATGGACGTGGAGTGGGCGCAGGACGGGCCGGGAGGGCCGCTCTACATCGTGCAGGCCAGGCCAGAGACCGTGGCTTCGCAGCAGGCGGCCTGGGAGATCGAGCGCCACGAGCTCGATGCCCCCGGGCCACCGGCCAGCGCCACGCTGCTGCGCGGACGTGCGATTGGCGAGCGCATCGCGCAGGGCTGCGTGCGCCGCATCGCCCACCCGCGCGACCTGCCCAACTTCCGCCCGGGTGAGGTGCTGGTGGCCCCCACCACCACGCCCGACTGGGAGCCGGTGATGAAGACGGCCGCTGCCATCGTCACCGAGCACGGCGGGCGCACCTGCCACGCCGCCATCGTGGCGCGAGAGCTGGGCATACCTGCCTTGGTGGGAGCCCCCGGTGCATGCACCTCGCTGGCCGACGGGCAGGCCGTCACCGTGACTTGTGCCGAGGGCGACACCGGCCGCGTCATCGACGGGCGCTGGCCCTTCCGCACCGAGCGCACGGCGCTCACGCAACTGCCCCAGACCAGAACCCGTCTGATGGTGAACCTGGGCAACCCGGGTCTCGCCTTTCGCACGGCGCGCCTGCCCTGCGACGGTGTGGGCCTGGCACGCATGGAGTTCATCATCAGCGAGCACATCGGCGCCCACCCCATGGCGCTGCTGCACCCCGAGCGCATTCGCGACCCGGCCGCGCGGGGGCGGGTGCAGGCCCTGAGCGCCGGCCACGCCGACGGGGCCCGCTGCTTCGTGGACCGCCTGGCCGAGGGCATCGCCACCATCGCCGCCGCCTTCTGGCCGCGGCCCGTGACCGTGCGGCTGTCAGACTTCAAGAGCAGCGAGTACGCCGCCCTGGCCGGCGGCCGCGACTTCGAACCGCTGGAGGAGAACCCGATGCTGGGCCTGCGCGGCGCGGCGCGCTATGTGCATCCGTCTTACAGCGAGGCCTTTGCGCTGGAGTGCGAGGCCATCGTGCGGGTGCGCGAGCACATGGGCCTGAAGAACCTGCAGGTGATGGTGCCGTTCGTGCGCCGCCTGGAAGAAGCGCGGCAGGTGCTGGCGGCGATGGCCGCCCACGGGCTGGCCCGTTCCTCACCGCCAGCGGCCGCCCCTGCCAACGGTGACGCCGCTGCGCAGGCTGGCTCCGCCCCAACCCGCACACCGGCACAGCCGCCTGAAGGCTTGTCGATCATCATGATGTGCGAGATCCCGAACAACGTGATCCTGATCGACGAGTTCGCAGCGCTGTTCGACGGCTTTTCCATCGGCAGCAACGACCTGACGCAACTCACGCTGGGTGTGGACCGTGACAGCGCCCTGGTAGCCGCCGCCTTCGACGAACGCGACCCGGGCATGCTGAAGATGTACCAATGGGCCATCGAGGGCGCGCACCGGCATGAGCGCACGGTGGGCATCTGCGGCCAGGCGCCGTCGGATCACCCGGATCTGGCGGCGCGCCTGGTGGCCCTGGGCATCGACAGCCTCAGCCTGTCGGCCGACCGGCTGCTGGCCACGTGGCAGCAGCTGGCGGCCCTGGAAGCATCAGAGCTTGTGAAGCATTCCGGCGCGCCCGAGCGGGCGTTCCAGACGGTGTCGGCCTAGTGCTCCGTTTCGCCAATAAGCTTACAAATGAAATCGATGAATTCTTGCGTCAGGCTAGGCGCAACCTGCAGCCATAGCTCGTGCTATGGCGAGGAGTTGCAACGACGCATTGCGTAAGAAGGCGCGATTTCATGTAAGCGGTTTGGTGAAACTGAGCACTAGACCCCTTCGCGGCTCGCCCGCTTGCGCTCGTGCTCCTTGAGGAAGCGCTTGCGCAGGCGGATGCTCTTGGGCGTGATCTCCACCAGTTCGTCGTCGGCGATGAATTCCACCGCGTACTCGAGCGTGAGGTCGATGGGTGGTGTGATCTTGATCGCGTCTTCCTTGCCGCTGACGCGGAAGTTGGTCAGCTGCTTGGTGCGCACGGCATTGACCACCAGGTCGTTGTCGCGGCTGTGGATGCCCACGATCATCCCCTCGTACACCGGGTCGCCCGGGCGCACGAACATGCGGCCGCGGTCGTCCAGCTTGCCGAGTGCGTAGGTCACGATCTCGCCATCGTCCATGCTGATGAGCACGCCGTTCTTGCGGCCCTCAATCTCACCGCGGTAGGGCTCGAAGCCGTCGAAGATGTTGCTGATCAGGCCCGTACCGCGCGTCAGGTTCATGAACTCGTTGGAGAAACCGATCAATCCGCGCGCCGGAATGCGGTACTCCAGGCGCACCCGGCCCTGACCGTCGGTCTCCATGTTGACGAGTTCGGCCTTGCGCTCACCGAGTGCCTGCATGACGGCGCCCTGGTGCTGGTCTTCCACGTCCACGGTCACCATCTCGATGGGCTCGCAGCGCTGGCCATCGATCTCCTTGAACACCACGCGCGGCTTGCTCACCGCCAACTCGTAGCCCTCGCGACGCATGTTCTCCAGCAGGATGGTCAGGTGCAGTTCGCCGCGGCCCGAGACCTCGAAGATGCCGTCCTCGCCGGACTCCTTCACGCGCAGCGCCACGTTGGACTGCAGTTCCTTCTGCAGCCGATCCCACAGCTGGCGGCTGGTGACGAACTTACCCTCGCGGCCCGCCAACGGGCTGGTGTTGACGCAGAAGTTCATGGTCAGCGTGGGCTCGTCCACCTTCAGCAAGGGCAGAGGCTGCGGATCTTCCAAGCTGGTGACCGTGACGCCGATGCCGATGTCCTCGATGCCGTTGATCAGCACGATGTCGCCCGGCCCAGCTTCTTCGGCAGGCCGGCGCTCCAGGCCCGCAAAGGTCAGCACCTGGTTGATGCGGCCCTTGTACGCGCGGCCGTCAGGGCCTTCCATGACCAGCACGTCCATGGCGGTCTTCAGCGTGCCGGCGTTGACGCGGCCCACACCGATGCGGCCCACGTAGGTGCTGTAGTCCAGCGACGAGATCTGCAGTTGCAGCGGCGCATCCGGGTTGCCCTGGTGGGCCGGCACATGGCGCAGCACCGTCTCGAAGAGGTCACTCAGGTCGGTGCCCCAGGCCTGGCCGGGTGCGCCTTCTTTCAGCGAAGCCCAGCCGTTCAGGCCCGAAGCGTAGACCACGGGGAAGTCCAGCTGCTCCTCGGTCGCGCCCAGCTTGTCGAACAGCTCGAAAGCCGCGTTGATCACGTAGTCGGGCCTCGAACCCGGCTTGTCCACCTTGTTCACCACCACGATGGGCTTCAGACCCAGGGCCAGCGCCTTCTTGGTAACGAAGCGCGTCTGCGGCATCGGGCCCTCCTGGGCGTCGATCAGCAGCACCACGCCGTCCACCATCGACAGGGCGCGCTCCACCTCGCCACCGAAGTCGGCGTGGCCCGGAGTGTCCACGATGTTGATGTGCGTGCCGGCCCAGGACACCGCGCAGTTCTTGGCCAGGATGGTGATGCCGCGCTCGCGCTCGAGGTCGTTGCTGTCCATCACGCGCTCGGCCACCTTCTCGTTCTCACGGAAGGTGCCGCTCTGGCGCAGGAGTTGGTCCACCAGGGTGGTCTTGCCATGGTCGACGTGGGCGATGATGGCGATGTTGCGGATCTGCTTGTTCATAGGGGGCTGGGTTCGGCCAGCAAGGCCTGCACCTCGACGGGGCTCAAGAGGCGGTCGGCGATCAACTCGCCACCGGTGATGTGCGCGCTGCCCAGAAAGGCACGCGGCTGGGGACCATAGACACGGACGGCCGGCATGTCGTCCAGGCGGACACGCCGGCGCAGGCCGGACAGGAAGCGGCCGGCCTCGTCATCGGGCAAGCGAATCTCGGGCCAGGACTGCAACAAGGCATCCGCGGGCCGCAGCAGGGCATCACGACCGGGCTCGTCCAGGGCGGCCAACGCCTCGAGCGTGAGGGCCTGCTCCACACCCAGGGAGCCGCTGGCAGTGCGCCGCAGGCCAGACAGGTGGGCGCCGCAGCCCAGCAGTTCGCCCAGGTCCTGAGCCAGCGTGCGCACATAGGTGCCCTTGCTGCAATGCACATCCAGCACCAGCGTGGGGCCGCTCCACTGCACCACCTCCAGCCGGTGAATGCGCACGCGGCGGGGCTGGCGTTCGATCTCGATGCCGGCACGTGCGTACTCGTACAGGGCCTTGCCCTGGTGCTTCAGGGCCGACTGCATCGGCGGCACCTGCTCAATGTCGCCCGTCAGCCGCTCGATGCTGGTGTGCAGCAGTGCCGCATCGAACGCCACCGGTCGCTCCAGCACCACCGCGCCCTCGCGGTCACCGCCCACGCGGGTCTGCCCCAGGTGCAAGGTGGCGCGGTAGGCCTTGTCAGCCTCCAGGCTGACCTGGGCAAACTTGGTGGCAGCACCAAAACACAAGGGCAGCAGACCCGAGGCCAGCGGGTCCAGCGTGCCGGTATGGCCCGCCTTCTCGGCGCGCAGCAGGCGCTTGGCCTTCCACAGCGCGTCCTGGCTGCTCAGGCCCACAGGCTTGTCCAGCAGCAGCACGCCGTGCACCGGCCGGCGCACCACCTTGGTTCCAGTTGCGGCCATCAGTCGTCGAGTGCGCGCTGCGCGTTGGCCTTGGCGATCAAGGCGCTCAGGTCAGCCGCACGCTCGGTGGTGCGGTCGAACTGAAAGTGCAGCGTGGGCACGGTGTGGATGGCCAGACGCTTGAACAGACCATTGCGCAGCCAGCCGGCGGCCTCGTTGAGACCGGCCTCGGTTTCAGCAGCATCGCCCACCAGCAGCGAAAAGTACACCTTCGCATGCGCGTAGTCGGGCGTGACCTCCACCGCGTTCAGCGTGATCATGCCCACGCGCGGGTCTTTGAGCTCACGCACCAGTTCAGCCAGATCGCGCTGGATCTGGTCGGCCACGCGGAAGCCGCGGTTGGGGGTGGAGCGCTTGTGTCGTGTCATGGGCTTTCGCGTCCTCTGGAAGTGCAAACCCCGCCTTCCGGGTGGTTGGCGGGGCTGCAGCCGAGGCCAACGCCGCGTTACAGCGTGCGGGCGACTTCCTTCACCTCGAAGAACTCCAACTGATCACTTTCCTTGATGTCGTTGTAGTTCTTCAGCTTGATACCGCACTCGAAGCCTTCCTTGACCTCGCGCACATCGTCCTTCATGCGCTTGAGCGACTCGAGCTCGCCGGTGTAGATCACCACGTTGTCGCGCAGCAAGCGGAAACGTGCGTTGCGGGTGACGTGACCCGCCGTGACCATACAGCCAGCCACGGTGCCGATCTTGGAGGCCACGAACACGGTACGGATCTCGGCCATGCCGATGACCTCTTCCTTCTGCTCCGGTGCCAGCATGCCTTCCATGGCCGCCTTCACCTCGTCCACCGCGTCGTAGATGATGTTGTAGTAGCGCAGGTCCACGCCGTTGCCTTCGGCCAACTTGCGCGCCCCGGCATCGGCCCGGGTATTGAAGCCGATGATGACAGCCTTGGACGCGATGGCCAGGTTGACGTCGCTCTCGCTGATACCACCCACCGCCGCATGCACGATCTGCACCTTGACCTCGGCCGTGCTGAGCTTGACCAGCGACTGCGCCAGCGCCTCCTGCGAACCTTGCACGTCGGCCTTGACGATCAACGCCAAAGTCTGCGCCTGGCCCTCGCCCATCTGGTCGAACATGTTCTCCAGCTTGGCGGCCTGGCGCTTGTTGAGCGTGACCTCACGGTACTTGCCCTGGCGGAAGGTGGCAATCTCGCGCGCACGGCGCTCATCTGCGAGCACCATGAATTCATCGCCCGCAGAGGGCACCTCGGTCAGGCCCTGGATTTCCACCGGAATGGACGGGCCGGCCTCCTGCGTGGGCTTGCCATCCTCGTCCAGCATGGCACGCACGCGGCCATAACTCGAACCGGCCAGCACCACGTCGCCGCGCCTGAGGGTGCCACTTTGCACCAGCACCGTGGCCACGGGGCCGCGGCCCTTGTCCAGCCTGGCCTCAATCACCAGGCCCTTGGCGGCGGCCTCGGTGGGCGCTTGCAACTCAAGGACTTCAGCCTGCAGCAGCACCTGCTCCAGCAGATCGTCGATGCCCTGCCCTGTCTTGGCCGACACCGGGACAAAGGGCGAGTCACCGCCGAAGTCTTCCGGTACCACCTGCTCCGCCACCAACTCGCTCTTCAGCCGCTCCACGTTGGCCTCGGGCTTGTCGATCTTGTTCATGGCCACGACGATGGGCACTCCCGCCGCCTTGGCATGGTGGATGGCTTCCTTGGTCTGCGGCATCACGCCGTCGTCAGCCGCCACCACCAGGATGACAAGGTCGGTGGCCTTCGCACCGCGAGCCCGCATGGCCGTGAAGGCCGCGTGACCGGGGGTGTCCAGGAAGGTGATCATCCCGCGCGGCGTTTCCACGTGGTAAGCGCCGATGTGCTGGGTGATGCCACCTGCCTCACCCGCGGCCACACGGGCTCGGCGGATGTAATCGAGCAACGAGGTCTTGCCGTGGTCCACGTGACCCATGACGGTGACCACCGGGGCGCGCGGCAGTTGCTCCGCCGTCTGCGCGGCCTGCTCTTCCTCGGTGAAGGCCTCGGGGTCGTCCAGCTTGGCAGCCAGCGCCTTGTGGCCCATTTCCTCAACCACGATCATCGCGGTCTCTTGGTCCAGCTGCTGGTTGATGGTGACCATCTGGCCCAGCTTCATCAGCTGCTTGATCACTTCGCTGGCCTTGACGCTCATCTTGTGCGCCAGATCGGCCACGCTGATGGTCTCGGGCACGTGCACTTCCTGCACCTGCTGCTCGGCCGGCGCCACGAAGCTGGAGCCTTCCTCGCGATCCCCGCGACGCCCCCCACGGGGCGCACGCCAGCCGGCACGGGCGCCACCCGCATCACCGCGGGTCTTGAGGGCGCGCTTCTTGGCCGCGTCGTCCGCCCAGCTGGAGGACAACTTCTCGCTCTTGACCTGCTTTTTCTCGCCAGGCTTGGCTGCAGCGGGTGCTGCCGCGCCAGGCGCACCGGGCTTGGCTGCAGGCTTGTGGATGGTGCCCTTGATGCCGGCGGCCTCCGCGGGCTTGGGCTCTTCGGGCTTCTTGGCCGTGAGCACCGAGCGCGGCCGCGACATCATCTCGCGGATGGCTGCGGCCTCCGTCTCGGCCTTGCGGCGGCGTGCGTCGGCGTCGGCCTGGGCCTGGCGGGCGCTGGCATCCGCGTCAGCCGCCTTGACGACTCGCAGGCCGGGCTTGGGGGCCTCTGCGGCGGGCGGCGCTGACACAGGTGCCGCTGCAGCGGGCACAGGTGCGGGCGTGGGGGCGGGAGCCGGGGCCGCCTCGGCCACCACCGGAGCTGGTGGCGTGGCAGCAGCAACGGCCGGGCCAGCGGCGCCTTGCTCCGCAGCCTGAGCCGCACGGGCGGCTGCCTGCGCCTGTTCGGCGGCACGCGCAGCCTCTTCGGCTGCAGCCTTTTCGGCGGCCAGGCGAGCCGCTTCGGCCGCCTCTGCAGCCTCGCGTTCACGCTGCGCGGCGGCTTCAGCCTGACGCTGGCGCTCCGCTGCATCTTCCATCTGACGCTGGAGGAAGGCCGCCTGCGACGCAGCCTCGGCATCGCGGCGCGCCTGCTCTTCGGCGTCGATCACCGGCACTGCGGGCGCAGCAGCCTCTTCCGCGGCAGGCGCCTCATCTCGCTTGACGAAGGTGCGCTTCTTGCGCACTTCCACCTGGATGGTGCGCGCCTTGCCGGAAGCATCGGCCTGCTTGATCTCGCTCGTGCTCTTGCGTGTGAGCACGATCTTCTTGCGCTCGGTCGGCGTGGTGCCGTGAGACGTACGCAGGAACTCGAGCAGCCGCTCCTTGTCGCCGTCGGTCATGGCGTCGTCAGGCGAAGACTTTGCCACTCCGGCCGATTGCAACTGCTCAAGCAGGGCGGAGGTGGGCCGGTTCAGCTGCGCGGCGAACTGGGCGACGGTGGTCACTGCCATGGGTGGAGGTCCTTCGGTGTCCGGGACGTGTGCGTGCGGGGGGTGGGCAGGTGTTCTGAGGGACTCAGGCTGCGAACCAGTGCTCGCGGGCCTTCATGATCAGTTCACGCGCCTGGGCCTCGTCCACGCCCGCCATCTCGGTCAGTTCGTCAACGGCCAGATCGGCGAGGTCGTCGCGGGTGTGCACACCGCCCTCAGCCAGCTTGGTGATCAGTTCGGTGTTCATGCCTTCGAGATCGCGGAGATCCTGGGACACATCGTCCACCTTCTCCTCCTTCTCGATCTCCATCGTCAGCAGCGCGTCACGGGCACGCGTGCGCAGTTCGTTGACGGTGTCCTCGTCGAACGATTCGATCTCCAGCATCTCCTGCAGCGGCACGTAGGCCACCTCTTCCAGGGAGGTGAATCCCTCGGCGATCAGGATGTCGGCCACCTCTTCGTCCACGTCCAGCTTGTCGACGAAGACACGGCGAACGGAGTCCGACTCCTCAGCCAGCTTGGCCTGAGATTCTTCTGCCGTCATGATGTTGATGCGCCAGCCCGTCAAGTCGGACGCCAGCCGCACGTTCTGACCGCCCCGGCCGATGGCGATCGCCAGGTTCTCTTCGTCCACCACCACGTCCATGGCGTGCCTCTCCTCGTCGACGACGATGGACTGCACGTTGGCAGGCGCCAAGGCACCAATGACGAACTGCGCCGGGTCTTCGGACCACAGCACGATGTCCACGCGCTCGCCAGCCAGCTCGTTGGTCACAGCAGTCACGCGCGAGCCCCGCACGCCCACGCAAGTGCCGATGGGGTCCACACGGCGGTCATGCGAGACCACGGCGATCTTGGCGCGCGAGCCCGGGTCGCGGGCGCAGCTCTTGATCTCCAGCAGGCCCTGCTCGATCTCGGGCACCTCCTGCGCGAACAACTCGATCATGAACCCCGGCGCACTGCGCGACAGCATGATCTGAGCGCCGCGCTGGGTGGGGTCCACACCCGCGATGAAGGCGCGCACGCGGTCACCCGTGCGAAGGTTTTCCTTGGGGATCATCTCGCTGCGCTTCAAGCGACCTTCCACCCGGCCACTCTCCACGATGATGTCGCCCTTGTCCAGCCGCTTGACCGTACCCACGAAGACCTTGTCACCACGCGACAGGAAGTCATTGAGCAACTGCTCGCGCTCGGCGTCACGGATCTTCTGCAGGATCACCTGCTTGGCGGCCTGCGCCCCGATACGACCGATGGTGACGGACTCGATGGGCTCCTCGATGTAGTCGCCTGACTCGATGTCGGAGATCTGTTCCTGCGCCTCGAACAGCAACATCTCGGCGTCCGGGATCTGCAGCCCCGCCTCATTGGGCACTACGTGCCAGCGGCGGAAGGTCTCGTATTCACCCGAATCACGGTCAATGGCCACGCGGATGTCCATATCGCCGCCGTTGAGCTTCTTGGTGGCCGAGGCCAATGCAGCTTCCACCGCGGCAAACACCACTTCGCGCTCGACAGTCTTCTCTCGGGCGATGGCGTCCACCAGCATCAACAATTCGCGGTTCATCGTCATGAATATTTCCTCAACCTGCGGGGCGGGCGCCGCGTCCACGCCCCTTGAAGTCGAACACGGGCACGAGGCGGGCCTCGCGCACTTCCTCGAGCTTGAATGAAAGTTCGCTGCCAGCGCGCTCAGCCTGCAAGACCAGGCTCCAGCCGGTGTCGTTGCGCCCGAGCACGCCTCGCCAGTGCTTGCGCCCCTGGAACGGCATCTTCAGCGTGATGTCTACCGCCTGGCCCGCGAAGCGTTCAAAGTCGGCCTCTTTCTTCAGAAGGCGGTCCAGGCCCGGCGAGGAAACCTCAAGCCGTTCGTAGGCAACGCTCTCCACTTCCAAGGCGTATTGCAACTGGCGGGTCACGACTTCGCAGTCGTCCACCGTGACAAACTCGCCAAGACCCTGGGCCTCAGGGTAGGCGTGTCCCGGCACGCGGTCGATGTAGATACGCAAGAGCCCGCGCGCCGAGCGCTCGACGTCCACCAAGTCAAACCCCAGACCCGTGACGGTGCGCTCGATGCAGGCCTGGGAGCCGCCGCCCAAGCTGGCGCCCGGCACGGCCTGTGCGGCCACCGCCGTCTCGCCGGCGACATCACCGGCGGGCTCCCTGAGACCCGACTGCTCACTCAAAATCTGCGCCGCTCCACACGTAACCTGGCCCGGCGCCCTCACCGCGCCGTCACGGTCAATGCGCAACGGGCCTGAAAGCGTCGAGCCAAAAAAAATGGGCTGGAAGAACCGCCCACTCGACATTCAGCGAAGGGCGGATTATAAGCACGCGCGCCATCGTCGGCAACCTTCAGCAGCCCGATTGTCACCACGTCAAGCGCTGAGCAGACCGCCCCTGCGGGCTCATGGGAAACTTCGGCCCACATCGCGACGGAGGTTTCATGGGTTTTCTTGCCGGCAAGCGCCTGCTCATCACTGGGGTGCTGAATCAACGATCGATCGCCTACGGCATCGCCAAGGCCTGCCACCGCGAGGGCGCGCAGCTGGCGTTCAGCTACGTGGGCGAGCGGTTCAAAGACCGCATCGCCGAATATGCCGCCCAATTCGGGTCGAACCTGACTTTCGACTGCGATGTGGGTGACGACGCTCAGATCCAACGTACCTTCGAGCAGCTGGGCGAGCACTGGCCCACCTTCGACGGTTTCGTTCACGCCATTGGCTTTGCACCACGAGAGGCGATTGCCGGCGACTTCCTTGAAGGGCTGTCGCGTGAGGGCTTCAAGATCGCGCACGACATCTCGGCCTACAGCTTTCCGGCCATGGCCAAGGCGGCCGCGCCGAGGCTGAACCCGGGCTCGGCGCTGCTGACACTCACCTACTTGGGCGCCCTGCGCGTGGTGCCGGGCTACAACACCATGGGCCTGGCCAAGGCATCGCTGGAAGCCAGCGTGCGCTACCTGGCAGCCAGCCTGGGACCCAAGGGCGTGCGGGTGAACGGCATTTCTGCCGGCCCCATCAAGACGCTGGCCGCCTCGGGCATCAAAGGCTTCGGCAAGATCCTGGACGTGGTGGAGCGGGAGTCACCCATCCGGCGCAACATCACCGCCGAAGACGTCGGCAACGTCGCCGCCTTCCTGCTGTCGGACCTGGCTGCCGGCGTCTCGGCGGAGATCACCTACGTGGACGGCGGCTTCAGCCAGGTGGCAGGCGGAATGGACGCCTGAGAGTAGAGCCGTGGGCCTGCCATGCGCAGGCCCGCCCCTCTCCTGGGGCACGCCCGGGCGCCGAAGACGCCC
>CAISJH010000106.1 GCA_903885585.1 uncultured beta proteobacterium | reverse complement strand
TTCAACGGCACGCCGGTGAACTCACTGCAGCTGATCATGCCGTGGCTGTATTGGCAGGTGGGCACGGCCACGTTGCCCCACTCCATGCCGGTGTTGGCCCCGCACTCGATGAAGTGGAAGCGGCTGACCGAGGGCAGGCGCATGAGCTCGTCCATGGTGAAGACCTTGGGCGCCTTCACGAGCGTGTCGTCCGAGCCATTGACCATCAGGCGGTGCTTGGATGGGTCCACGTCCCACCAGCCCTGGTGGTGGCGCTCGAAGTGCAGGCCGCTGGGCGTGACGATGCCGAACAGGCTCTGCAACGGCGCGAAGGACACCGAGGCTTGGGTCGTCTGCGTCAGGCCCGGGCTTTGCCGGCGCTGGACGTTGGACTCGTACTTCGAGGGCTTGCCATACCCATCGGTCACCACCGGTTGGCCGAGCCCCGTGGTGTGGGTCGGGTTGTTCAGGATGTTGGGGTCACCCCCTTCAGCGGGTACCGGGTTGGACTGGGCCTGCACCGCCGTGGCGGCGGTGCCCGCGGCAGCCGCAGCGAAGGCCGCCCGGATGAAGTCTCTGCGGCCCGACTTCGCCTCGGCGAACACCGTCCGCACGCCCTCCGGCGAGATGAAGTTCTCAGGCGCCTTGAGGAGGCGGCCTGATGTCGATGCGTGGTCTGCCACGGCAATCCCTCCGGCCCTGAGCGGCCATTGTTCTGAATATCAGCAAGTATGGATATTAAGACTCAGATGCGCATCAGGGTAAACACTCACTTGCGCGGCGCAGGTGCGTCAACGCAGTGTCAGATCGAGCGTGTGACGACGGGCTCTGGCTGCCGGGTCGCAGCCCGGGCTGCTGCGCCAGCGAGCGGCCTCAGGCGTGGCCGATGACCGAGGCGGTGGCCACCAATTCCTCAAACAGCGCCAGCGACACCTTGCCCGACACCGAGAACGGGTCGAGCGCGGCGGTGGCCGAGTACTTCAGCAGCAGCGAGGGGTTGAGGCGCGACATGTTCACCTGGCCCATGGACCAGCTGGCAAAGCGGCGCTCGCCGATTTCCTCATACAGCAGCAACTCCACGTCGGTGTGGCGCGGGTCGGCACCGATGCGGTTGTAGAGCTTGTTGACCGCGCTGCGGCCCCCTTCGAGCACCTGCAGGAAGATGCCGCCGGAGTAGCACAGCACGCCGGTAACGCCTGTGGACGGGTTGTTGGCCTTGCTCTGGCGCAGGATGGTGACCAGCTCTTCCTGGTCCAGCGCCGGCACGGCGCGGCTGGCGTACATCAGTCTGACGAGCATGGCCTCAGTTCCCCCTGTGCTTGGGCAGCAGCGACAAGAACTCGCGCCGCAGGTTCGGGTCTTTCAGGAAGGCCCCGCGCATCACGCTGTTCACCATGGCGGACTCGTTGTCCTTGACGCCTCGCCAGTGCATGCAGAAGTGGTCGGCCTCCATGACGATGGCCAGGCCGTCGGGCTTCACGCGGTCCTGCAGTTCGTTGGCCAGCATGGTCACGGCCTCCTCCTGGATCTGCGGTCGGCTCATGATCCAGTCGCAGATGCGGGCGTACTTCGACAGGCCGATCAGGTTGGAATGCTCGTTGGGCATGAGGCCGATCCAGACGCGGCCGACGATCGGGCACAGGTGGTGCGAACAGGCGCTGCGCACGGTGATGGGGCCCACGATGATGAGCTCGTTCAGCCGCTCGGCATTGGGGAACTCCGTGACCGAGGGCATGCGGCGGTAGCGTCCGTGGAACACCTCCTCCAGGTACATCTTGGCCACGCGCTTGGCGGTGTCCTGGGTGTTGTGGTCGCTGTCGGTGTCGATCACCAGGGCGCGCAACACCTCGTTCAGCTTGGCCTGCACCTCGGCCTTGAGCTCTTCGATCTCCCCCTCGCGGATGAAGTCGGAAATGTTGTCGTTGGCGTGGAAGCGCTGGTCGGCCGTGACCAGGCGGTAGCGAATGCGTTCGGACGCGCTCAACGAAGCCAGCTCTTCCTCGGTACGGAAGATCTTGGCCGGCGCGTCGATCCTGCTGCGGGGTTTGTTGGACATGGAGGGCTCCTCGACAGGACGTGGCATAGACTGCCCCGCGTGGAATCAGTGTACGCCTCCCCTGCGTTGAACCGCTTGCTCAGCGACTGTGCCGACGCGGTGGCCGCCGTGCGCGCCGGGCGGTCGCTCACGGAGGTGCTCGCAGGCGTACCGCTGGCATCGCGGCCCGGTGTGCAGTCGCTGGCATTTCACGTCATGCGATGGATGGGCGGGGCCGAGGCGGTGCGGGCCCGGTTGGCCCCGCGCACACCTCCGCCGCGGGTGGAGTCGCTCCTGATCACCGCCATTGCCCTGCTGTGGCCCGAGGCAGATGCGCCTTACCCTGACCACACGCTGGTGGACCAGGCCGTGACCGCAGCCCGCGAGCGCACGCCGGCGGCCGCTGCCTTCGTCAACGCTGTGCTGAGACGCTTTCTGCGCGAGCGCACCGCCCTGGTGGCGGCCGCCCAGCAAGACCCGGTGGCCGCCTGGAATCACCCGGCCTGGTGGGTGGAGCGACTGCGCCGAGACTGGCCCGCGCAGTGGCAGGACCACCTGCGCGTGGCCAACAGCCACCCGCCCATGACCCTGCGGGTCAACGCGCGTCGTCAGACGGTCGCCGATTACGTGCGCCTGTTGGAGCGCCAGGGCCAGCGCGCCTGGCCGCTGCCCGCCCCCGAGCTGGGGGGCCAGGCGCTGCAGCTGGCGCGGCCTTGCCCCGTTCAGCGACTGCCGGGCTTTGCCGAAGGCTGGGTCTCGGTGCAGGACGCTGCGGCCCAGCGCGCAGCCCCGCTGTTGCTGAGCGGCGGCGCGGGTGGCAGGCCACTGCCGCCCGGCGCCCGGGTGCTGGACGCCTGCGCTGCGCCTGGAGGCAAGACAGCCCATCTGCTGGAGGCCGCCGAGCTGGACGTCACCGCCCTGGACAGCGACCCCCACCGGCTTGCCCGGGTGCAGGAGACCCTGTCGCGGCTGGGATTGAGCGCACGGCTGCAGGTGGCCGACGCCCGGCAGACCGCACGGTGGTGGGACGGCCAACCCTTTGACGCCATCCTGCTGGACGCGCCCTGCAGCGCCTCGGGCATCGTGCGCCGCCACCCCGACGTGCGCTGGTTGCGTCGTCCGCAGGACATCAGCACCTTGGCGCGCACGCAGGAGGAACTCCTCAACGCCCTGTGGCCGCTGCTCAAGCCTGGAGGACGGCTGGTCTACGCCACTTGTTCGGTCTTTCTGGCCGAGGGTCAACAGCGGATCGACGCGTTTTTGCAACGTCCTCAGACCGCCGGAGCCCACCTGGACGCGGCATCTCCAGGACATCTGCCCCCCCTGGCTGACAATCCGCCGACGTCGTCTGCGTCACCTCAGGGTGGTTCGGGAGACGGCTTCTACTACGCCCTGATCCACCGTCCACCCTGAACCGCCCGCCGCCCCTATCCATGCCGACGCGCTTTCAGGTCACCCGTCGCCGCGCGCTGGCTTGGCCGCTGGCCTTGGCACTGGCTGTCTTGCCAGGCTGGGTCGTGGCACAGGGCATCGAGTTGCAGTCGCTGCAGTTGCAGCGTGCCGACGGGGCACTCAACCTGGACTTTGCCGCCCGCATCCAGCTCTCCCGCACCGTGGAGGACGCCTTGCAGCGCGGCGTGCCGGTGTACTTCACGGCGCAGGCGCAGTTGCTGCGCAACCGCTGGTACTGGCGCGATGAGCGCGTCGCGCGCGTGCAGCGCACCTGGCGCCTGGCCTTCCAGCCGCTCACCTCCACCTGGCGCGTGGGCTTTGGGGGGCTGAACCAGGCGCACGCCACCCTGCAGGAGGCGCTGGCGTCCGTCTCGCGGCTGAGTGGCTGGAAAGTGGCCGACCTGACCCAGGTGGACCCGGACTCCCGGCATTACGTGGAGTTCTTCTTCAAGCTGGACACCACGCAGCTGCCCGGCCCCATGCAGATCGGCCTCACCACCCAGGCCGACTGGACGCTGGGGCTTGAACGCACCCTGCGCCTGGAATGACCAAGGCCGCACGCTGGGGCTGGACCGTGGCCGCCCTG
>CAISJH010000105.1 GCA_903885585.1 uncultured beta proteobacterium | reverse complement strand
GCGGCAAGTACAAGCGCCTGAAGCATCGTGGCGTGATCTGCGAGAAGTGCGGCGTCGAGGTCACACAGACCAAGGTGCGTCGTGACCGCATGGGCCACATCGACCTGGCTGCGCCTTGCGCTCACATCTGGTTCCTCAAGAGCCTGCCGTCGCGTCTGGGCCTGGTGCTGGACATGACACTGCGCGACATCGAGCGCGTGCTGTACTTCGAAGCCTACGTCGTGGTCGACCCCGGCATGACCCCGCTGAAGAAGTTCGCGATCATGACCGAGGACGACTTCGAGGCGAAGTACGCCGAGTATGGTGACGAGTTCACCGCGCTGATGGGCGCCGAGGGCGTGAAGAAGCTGCTCGAGGAGATGGACATCGACGCGGAGATCGACAAGATCCGCAACGACATGACCGGCTCCGAGCTCAAGATCAAGAAGAACGCCAAGCGCCTGAAGGTGCTGGAGGCCTTCAAGCGCTCGGGTATCAAGCCCCAGTGGATGGTGATGGACGTGCTGCCCGTGCTGCCGCCCGACCTCAGACCGCTGGTGCCGCTGGACGGTGGCCGCTTTGCCACGTCGGACCTGAACGATCTGTACCGTCGCGTCATCAACCGCAACAACCGTCTCGCGCGACTGTTGGAGTTGAAGGCCCCCGAGATCATCGTGCGCAACGAAAAGCGCATGCTGCAGGAGGCTGTGGACTCGCTGCTGGACAACGGCCGTCGCGGCAAGGCCATGACGGGCGCCAACAAGCGCGCGCTGAAGTCCCTGGCCGACATGATCAAGGGCAAGGGTGGCCGCTTCCGCCAGAACCTGCTGGGCAAGCGCGTCGACTATTCCGGCCGGTCGGTCATCGTGGTGGGCCCGACGCTGAAGCTGCACCAGTGCGGTCTGCCCAAGCTGATGGCGCTGGAGCTGTTCAAGCCCTTCATCTTCAGCCGCCTGGAGGCGATGGGGATTGCCAACACCATCAAGGCGGCCAAGAAGGAAGTCGAATCCGGCACGCCCGTGGTGTGGGACATCCTGGAAGAGGTGATCCGCGAGCATCCGGTGCTGCTGAACCGTGCCCCGACGCTGCACCGCCTGGGCATCCAGGCCTTCGAACCGGTGCTGATCGAGGGCAAGGCTATCCAGCTGCATCCGCTGGTGTGCTCGGCGTTCAACGCCGACTTCGACGGCGACCAGATGGCCGTGCACGTACCGCTGTCCATCGAGGCGCAGATGGAAGCCCGCACGCTGATGCTGGCCTCCAACAACGTGCTGTTCCCGGCCTCGGGCGAGCCTTCCATCGTGCCGTCGCAAGACGTGGTGCTGGGCCTGTACTACGCCACGCGTGAGCGCACCAACGGCAAGGGCGAAGGCATGCTCTTCTCCGACGTGGGTGAGATGCTGCGCGCGCTGGACAACGGCGTGGTGGAGATCACCGCCAAGGTGAGCGTGCGCCTGACCGAGTGGGTGCGCGTGGGCGAAGGCGATCAGTTCGAGCCCAAGATCACGCTGACAGAAACCACAGTCGGCCGTGCGCTGTTGTCGGAAATTCTGCCCAAGGGCCTGCCCTTCAGCAACATCAACAAGGCGCTGAAGAAGAAGGAGATCTCGCGTCTCATCAACGTCAGCTTCCGTAAGTGCGGCCTGAAGGAGACGGTGGTCTTCGCTGACAAGCTGCTGCAGTCGGGCTTCAAGCTGGCGACCCGTGCTGGCATCTCGATTGCCATCGACGACATGCTCGTGCCTCAGGAAAAGCATGGCCTGATCGAGCGCGCCGAGAAAGAGGTCAAGGAGATCGAGCAGCAGTACGTCTCGGGCCTGGTGACCGCGGGTGAGCGCTACAACAAGGTGGTGGACATCTGGGGCAAGGCTGGCGACGACATCGGCAAGAAGATGATGGAGCAGCTGCGCGTGGAGAAGGTCGTCGACCGCCACGGCAAGACGGTGGACCAGGAGTCCTTCAACTCCATCTACATGATGGCCGACTCCGGCGCCCGCGGCTCTGCAGCGCAGATCCGTCAGCTGGCCGGCATGCGTGGCCTGATGGCCAAGCCCGACGGCTCCATCATCGAGACCCCCATCACGGCCAACTTCCGTGAAGGTCTGAACGTGCTGCAGTACTTCATCTCCACCCACGGCGCCCGAAAGGGCCTGGCGGACACGGCGCTGAAGACCGCGAACTCAGGCTACCTGACCCGCCGTCTGGTCGACGTGACGCAGGATCTGGTGGTGACCGAGGACGACTGCGGTACCGAGAACGGCATCGCGATGCGCGCGCTGGTCGAAGGCGGTGAAGTCATCGAGAGCTTGCGCGACCGCATCCTCGGCCGCGTGACCGCGGTCGAAGTCGTGCACCCCGAGACCCAGGATGTGCTGTTGCAGGCCGGCCATATGCTGGACGAAGACACGCTCGACCTGCTGGAGCAAGCGGGCGTGGACGAAGTCAAGGTCCGCACGCCGCTGACCTGCGACACGCGCTTTGGCTTGTGCGCCAAGTGCTACGGCCGCGATCTGGGCCGTGGCGGCCTGGTGAACATGGGCGAGGCCATCGGTGTCATCGCGGCGCAGTCCATCGGTGAGCCCGGCACGCAGCTGACCATGCGTACCTTCCACATCGGTGGCGCCGCTTCTCGTGCGGCGGTGGCCTCCAGTGTGGATGCCAAGAGTGATGGCTACATCGGCTTCAACGCCACGATGCGCTATGTCACCAATGGCAAGGGCGAACTGGTGGTGATCTCGCGCTCCGGCGAGATCATCATCCTCGACCAGCACGGCCGTGAGCGCGAGCGTCACAAGGTGCCTTATGGCGCCACGCTCAACATCAAGGCCGACCAGCAGATCAAGGCCGGTACCGTGCTGGCCAACTGGGATCCGCTGACCCGACCGATCATCACCGAGTTTGCAGGCCGCGCACGCTTCGAGAACGTCGAAGAAGGCGTGACGGTCGCCAAGCAGGTGGACGAGGTGACGGGTCTGTCCACGCTGGTGGTGATCGACCCCAAGCGTCGGGGGTCCACCAAGGTGGTGCGTCCGCAGGTCAAGCTGCTCGACGCGGCTGGCCAGGAAGTCAAGATTCCGGGCACCGACCACTCCGTGACCATCGGCTTCCCGGTGGGCGCCCTGATCCAGGTGCGCGACGGCCAGGATCTGGCGCCCGGCGAAGTGCTCGCCCGCATTCCGGTCGAAGGCCAGAAGACGCGCGACATCACCGGCGGTCTGCCGCGGGTGGCCGAGCTCTTCGAAGCCCGCAGCCCCAAGGACAAGGGCACGCTGGCCGAGATCACCGGCACCATCAGCTTCGGCAAGGAGACCAAGGGCAAGGTTCGCCTGCAGATCACCGACCCGGACGGCAAGGTGTTCGAGGAGCTCGTGCCCAAGGAGAAGAACATCCTGGTGCACGAAGGTCAGGTGGTCAACAAGGGCGAGCTCATCGTCGACGGCCCGGCCGATCCGCAGGACATCCTGCGCCTGCTGGGCATCGAAGAACTGGCGCGCTACATCGTCGACGAGGTGCAGGACGTCTACCGTCTGCAGGGCGTGAAGATCAACGACAAGCACATCGAGGTGATCGTTCGCCAGATGCTGCGTCGCGTGCAGATCGTCAACTCCGGCGACAGCAGCTATATCGCCGGTGAACAGGTCGAGCGCAGCGAGTTGCTGGACACCAACGACAGGCTGCGCGGCGAGGGCAAGATGGTCGCCACGCACGCCGACGTGCTGTTGGGCATCACCAAGGCCAGCCTGTCCACCGACTCCTTCATCTCGGCGGCCACCTTCCAGGAAACCACCCGCGTGCTCACCGAGGCTGCCATCATGGGCAAGCGCGACGAGCTGCGTGGCCTGAAGGAGAACGTCATCGTCGGGCGCCTCATCCCTGCCGGTACCGGCATGGCCTTCCATGCGGCCCGTAAGGCCAAGGAAGAGATGGACGAGTCCGAGCGCAAGGCGATTGCGCTGCAGGAGGCCGAGGAATTGGCCGCTGTTCAACTGGCCAACCTGGACGCCGCCACCGCGAGCGGCGACTCGGGCAGCTGAGCGACTTAGCCGGCTGCGGGACACCGCAGACTGGCATCCAACTGGACCACAAGGGCAGCTTCGGCTGCCCTTGTGCCTTTGGCAGCGCAGATGGAGTGTGGAGCGCTTGAACGCCCAGCCTCAGTGCGTCAGGGCTTCAGCGCTTCCAGTCCTCAGGGCGCATCACCTGACAGCCCGTCAGCGCCTGGACCTTGCGCCGCAGCTTCAGCACCGCAGAGTCCCGGCTGAAGAGCCACTGGGCCCGCAGGCCGAGCGCCAGATCAATGAAGACCTGGTCGTCATCGTCTGTGCAGCGAGGGTTGGCGAGGTTAGACATGCTCGGCACCACTCGCGCCAGCGTGTCGAAGGCCTCCAGTACCCGCTGGGCGGCGGCATCCGGGTCCTGCCGTGTGGCGGCGGTGGTCGCGGCCCGGCTCGCGTGGCGAAAGCCGTCGCGGTGCATCACATGCACCAGCTCTTCGCGCATGGGGGCGCAGGCCCACCAGGTCAGCGCGCCCTCGTGCAGGGCCTTCTTGAGCACGCTGAGAGCCGGGTCCTCGAACCAGAACAACCCCAAGACCACGTTGGAGTCCAGTACCGCCATGGCGGGTGCTGTTGTGGCTTCCTCACGCATGACTTGCGGCTCCAACCGTGCTCCCCTATACTCTGCGGCTTTTCGGCAAATTCTGCCCTGCTCTTTGCTGAGCGGCTGCCCGGCCAAGTCTCCACCGTGAGACTCTTTGCGGCGCACGCCCCCTCCCGCTGGAGTGCTTGGCATGAGCTGAAAAGTTGTTCACCAAGCCCAGACCACCAAGCGTCTCACGAATCCAGACGGGAATCTCCCTCATGCCAACCATCAACCAGCTCGTTCGCCTGGGTCGCCAGACCGAGACCACCAAGTCGAAGTCGCCTGCGCTGCAGGGCAACCCCCAGCGCCGCGGCGTCTGCACCCGGGTGTACACCACCACCCCCAAGAAGCCTAACTCGGCGCTGCGCAAGGTGGCCAAGGTGCGCCTGACCAACCAGCAGGAAGTCATCTCCTACATCGGTGGTGAGGGTCACAACCTGCAAGAGCACAGTGTGGTGCTCGTGCGCGGCGGTCGCGTCAAGGACCTGCCGGGCGTGCGTTACCACATCGTGCGCGGCTCCCTGGATCTTCAGGGTGTCAAGGACCGCAAGCAGTCCCGCTCCAAGTACGGCGCCAAGCGCCCCAAGAAGGCCTGATGGCCCTGCCGTGACGTCCGAACTCGGGCGTCACGATCCGCGGCAGTCCAGGTTGGGCTGTCGAGTAAGTGGAAGGTGCGCCTGCGTCACCTTCCCCGGCCCTGGTGGCCGGACCACTGAAGTTCACTGAAGGAAGAAGTCATGCCACGTCGTCGCGAAGTACCGAAACGCGAAATCCTGCCCGATCCCAAGTTCGGGTCCATCGATCTGTCCAAGTTCATGAACGTCGTCATGGAGTCCGGCAAGAAGGCCGTGGCCGAGCGGATCATCTACGGTGCGCTGGACCAGGTCGAAAAGAAGGCCAACAAGGACCCGCTCGAGATCTTCATGATCGCCTTGAACAACGTCAAGCCGATGGTGGAAGTCAAGTCGCGTCGCGTGGGTGGAGCCAACTACCAGGTTCCCGTGGAAGTGCGTCCCGTACGTCGGCAGGCTCTGGCCATGCGCTGGTTGAAGGAATCGGCCCGCAAGCGTGGCGAGAAGTCCATGGCCGCCCGTCTGGCCAATGAGTTGCTGGAGGCCAGCGAAGGCCGTGGCGGCGCCATGAAGAAGCGTGACGAAGTTCACCGCATGGCGGAGGCCAACAAGGCCTTCTCGCACTTCCGTTTCTGATCCTCTTTGTTCGGCCGCCTCTACGGGTAAGCACTGACCCGGAGGCGGCCCCTGTCTTTGGAGATTGACCATGGCCCGCAAGACCCCCATCGAGCGCTACCGCAACATCGGAATTTCTGCGCACATCGATGCCGGCAAGACCACCACCACCGAGCGCATTCTGTACTACACCGGTGTGAACCACAAGATCGGTGAGGTGCACGACGGCGCGGCCACCATGGACTGGATGGAGCAGGAGCAGGAGCGCGGCATCACCATTACCTCGGCGGCCACCACCTGCTTTTGGAAGGGTATGGACCTGTCCTACCCGGAGCACCGGCTGAATATCATCGACACCCCGGGCCACGTGGACTTCACGATCGAAGTGGAGCGCTCGATGCGCGTGCTCGATGGCGCCTGCATGGTGTATTGCGCGGTGGGCGGCGTGCAACCGCAGTCAGAGACAGTTTGGCGCCAAGCCAACAAGTACAAGGTGCCGCGGCTGGCGTTCGTCAACAAGATGGACCGCACGGGCGCGAACTTTTTCAAGGTCTACGACCAGATGAAGGTCCGGCTGAAGGCCAACCCGGTGCCGATCGTGATCCCCATCGGTGCCGAGGAGAACTTTACTGGCGTGATCGACCTCATCCGTCGTAAAGCCATCATCTGGGACGAGGCGTCGCAGGGGATGAAGTTCGAATTCCGGGACATTCCCGCCGACCTGCTCGCCGAAGCCGACAAGTGGCGTGAAAACATGGTCGAGGCGGCTGCGGAAGCAAGCGAAGAGCTGATGAACAAGTACCTGGAGACGGGCGAGCTCACCGAGGCCGAGATCATGGCCGGCATTCGCACGCGCACCATCTCCGCTGAGATTCAGCCCATGTTCTGCGGCAGTGCTTTCAAGAACAAGGGTGTGCAGCGGATGCTCGACGGTGTCATCGATTTCATGCCTTCCCCAGCCGACATTCCGCCGGTGCCTGGCACCGATGATGACGACAAGCCCATCAGCCGCAGCCGGACCGACGAAGAGAAGTTTTCGGCGCTCGCCTTCAAGCTGATGACCGACCCCTATGTTGGCCAGCTGACATTCGTGCGCGTGTACTCGGGCGTGCTCAAGTCGGGTGACTCGGTCTACAACCCGATCCGCGG
>CAISJH010000104.1 GCA_903885585.1 uncultured beta proteobacterium | reverse complement strand
GCGCTCGGCGGTGATCTGCGCCTGCATGGAGCGCAGGATCTCGGCCGGCGGCGTCAAGTCCTTGATCTCGTAGCGCAGCACTTTCACACCCCAGGTCAGCGCCGCCTCATCCAGGGCGTTCACCACCGAGGCGTTGATGAGGTCGCGCTCCTCGAAGGTCTTGTCCAGCTCCATCTTGCCCACCACGCTGCGCAGCGTGGTCTGGGCCAGCTGGGTGATGGCGGTGAGGTAGTCGCTGCTGCCGTAGCTGGCGCGCATGGGGTCGGTGACCTGGAAGAACAGGATGCCGTCCACCTGGAGCTGGGTGTTGTCCTTGGTGATGCAGACTTGGCTGGGCACATCCAGCGGCACCTCCTTGAGCGAGTGCCGGTAGGCCACGCGCTCGATGAAGGGCACGATGAACTTCAGGCCCGGTGTGAGCGTGCGGTCGAACTTGCCCAAGCGCTCCACCACCCAGGCGTTCTGCTGGGGCACGATCTTGAAGGTGCGGGCGACGAACACGATCGCGGCCACCAGGATGACGAGAGCGATTTCCATGGATGACTCCTCCTGCTGTTGTTGAATGATTTGAAGCTCAAGGTCCGGCCGGACCACCCCGGCGCGCTGCGCTCAGGCCTGCGGGGTTAGATGGGCGATCGGCACCACGTCGAGTTCGTTGCCGTGAACTGCCACGATGCGGTGTTCGCCGTCTACTGGGGCCGCGTGGCTCACATGGCGCACTGTCCAGGTGGCGCCGCGGTAGGTCACCCGTGCCTTGCCGTCGGGCTGCCAGGCGGGCACCTGCACGGTTTGACCTATGTCGAGGTTCATGTCCGCGTTGGAGGCGGCGGGTGCGGAGTGCGGTTGGCGGGCACGTTTGAAGTGCCACACGGCCGTGGCCCCGCCGCCCACCAGGGCCGCTGCCACGAACTGCACGCTACTGCCGACGCCCGCGTGCGCCGCAATGGCGGCTGCCACGCTGCCGAGCGCCAGCATCAAGAGGTAGAAGGTGCCTGTGAGCAGTTCGGCAATGACCAGCGCGCCGGCCAAGACCCACCATAGCGTTGATGCCTGGAACTCCATGCGTCTGCCTCCCGCGACACTCTGATGCGAATCAGTGTATCGGTGCCCCTTGCAGCCCTACACTTCGCGCGTTTTTCCGTTGAGAAGCCGGGCCTGCCCGGACGAGGGCTGCCACATGATCCGCTTCCGCTTTCCTGTCTTCATCATCGACGAAGACTTTCGCTCTGAGAACACGTCCGGCCTGGGCATCCGTGCGCTGGCGCAGGCCATCGAGAAAGAAGGCTTCGAGGTGCTGGGCGTGACCAGCTATGGCGACTTGAGCCAGTTCGCCCAGCAGCAAAGCCGGGCCAGCGCCTTCATCCTGTCCATCGACGACGAGGAGTTCACCCCCGGTCCTGAGCTCGACCCGGCGGTGCTGAACCTGCGCAAGTTCATTGGCGAGATCCGCTTTCGCAACGCCGATATCCCGATCTACCTGTACGGCGAGACGCGCACCTCGCAGCACATCCCCAACGACATCCTGCGCGAGCTGCACGGCTTCATCCACATGTTCGAGGACACGCCGGAGTTCGTGGCGCG
>CAISJH010000103.1 GCA_903885585.1 uncultured beta proteobacterium | reverse complement strand
CTGGCCAAGGGGGCCAAGCTGGTGTGCGGCGGCAAGGCCGACAGCACGCTGATGCCGGCCACCCTGCTGGACCACGTGACTCCCGCCATGCGCATCTACCGCGAAGAGACCTTCGGCCCGGTCAAGGCCATCGTGCGCGTGCGCAACACCGAGGAGGCCATCGCCTGCGCCAACGACAACGAGTACGGCCTCTCGGCTGCGGTGTTCGGGCGCGATGTGGCACGTGCCATGAACGTGGCGCGCCGCATCGACTCCGGCATCTGCCACGTCAACGGCCCCACCGTGCACGACGAGGCGCAGATGCCCTTTGGCGGCGTCAAGGGCAGCGGCTTCGGGCGTTTTGGTGGCCGTGCTGGCGTGCATGAGTTCACCGAGCTGCGCTGGGTGACGGTGCAGACGACGCCGCGACAATACCCTTTCTGATCTGTGGACCCCACTGTCACGCCCTGCTGGAGAACGAACCCATGACCACCCGCCCCAACCCCCCATTTCGCGCCGACCATGTCGGCAGCTTTTTGCGCCCGGCCTACCTGCTGGAGGCGCGGGAGAAGAAGGCCAAGGGCGAGATCACGCCCGAGCAGCTGCGCGAGGTGGAAGACCGTGCCATCGACGAGATCGTGCGCTTCCAGGCCGATGCCGGCCTGCAGTCGATCACCGATGGCGAGTTCCGCCGCACCTATTTCCACATCGACTTCCTGGACCAGCTGGGCGGGGTCAAGACCGACATCCCGTTCACCATCCGCAAGCCTGACGGCACCGAGGAGTTGGCGCCGCCGGCCATCCGCGTCATCGACAAGGTACGCCACGTCAAGGACATCCAGCTGGCCGACTTCCAGTACCTGAAGTCGCGGGTGGAAGCCCTGGGGAAGCCTGGCCTGCTGCCCAAGGTGACGATCCCCTCGCCCACCATGCTGCACTTCCGCGGCGGGCGCGCCGGCATCAGTCGCGAGGCCTACCCCGAGCTCGATCCCATGTTCTACGACGACGTGGCCGACGCTTACGGCGCGGAGCTGAAGTCCCTGGCCGATGCCGGCTGCACCTACGTGCAGATGGACGACACCAACCTGGCCTACCTGTGCGACGAAAAGATGCGCGAGGCGGCACGCCAGCGCGGGGACGACCCCAACGAACTGCCTTACCGCTACGCCGACTTCATCAACAAGGTGGTGGCGCGCAAGCCCGCCGGCATGACGCTGGCCATGCACCTGTGCCGCGGCAACTTCAAGAGCACGCACGCTGCGGCCGGCAACTACGAGCCCGTGGCCGAGGCGCTGCTGTCCAAGATGAACCTGGACGCCTTCTTCCTCGAATACGACGACGATCGCTCGGGCGACTTCCGCCCGCTGCGCTTCTTGTCCAAGGGCAAGATCGTCGTACTGGGCCTGGTGACCACCAAGTTCGGCCAGCTCGAGAGCAAGGATTCCCTCAAGCGCCGCATCGAGGAAGCGGCGCAGTACGCGCCGCTGGACCAGCTGTGCCTGAGCCCGCAATGCGGCTTCTCCAGCACCGTGCACGGCAACAACATCGCCGTGGAAGACCAGCGCCGCAAGCTGCAGCTGGTGGTGGAGACGGCGCAGGAAGTCTGGGGCTGAGCCCAGCCCCCTACGGCGGGGAGCTCAACCCCGCCAGGGCTTGACTGGCCCGCAGCTGGCCCTGCG
>CAISJH010000102.1 GCA_903885585.1 uncultured beta proteobacterium | reverse complement strand
GCCTCTTCCAGCGACAGGCCGTTGGCCAGCTGGATAGCCAGCGAGGTTTCGGCCGGCGTGAGCTGGAACAGCTGCTGCGCCAGTTTGACCGGCGGATGGGCCTTGCCCTCGGCATCGCGCACGAAGACAGCCACGCTGGGGCGATGCTTGCCCTCGGTCCACTGGTCAGACTCGATGGTCTGCACCACCAGCCCCCAGCTCACCTTGCCCGAAGGCCGGCTCACCGACATGGCTTCCACCAGCGCCACTCGAGCGGGGCCGGCGCCCGGCGCCAGCACGTCGCGCACCAGGCGCTGCAGCTTGCGGTTGTCGTTGGCGTAGCTCGCCTCCACCTGCCGGCCCACGATGCGCAGGCCATCGTCCATCTCCACGATGGCGCGCGCCATGGGGTTGGTCTCGATCACCAGCCCCTGCTCGTCCAGCACGATCACGCCCACCATCAGGTGCGCCATCGCCTCGCTGTACAGCAGGTTGACCTTGCGGTCCTGGTTGATCTTCAGGTAGAGGTTCAGCGCACGCTTCAGGTGCGGCAGCAGGCGCCTGCACAGCGTGCGCTCGGCCTCGCCAAAGTCGGGCTCTGCCTCGGGCCGCGTGACCCGAAAGCCGTAGATACCGCCGTCATCGGTGCCAATGTCCACCGCCAGCACGTGGAACACGCCCAGCGGGGCGCACCAGTCGCGGTAGTACTGCGAGGCCCGCCAGTCCCCCTCGGACAGGATGTCACCGATGGTGACGAGCTTGTCCGGCACCAGCCCGGTGAAGGGGCTCATCTGCAGGTAGGGGTTGCCCTGGTTGGCGATGTGCCGGTCGCCCGAGGCCGAGACGATGAGCCCCAGGTCATCGCGCGAGCCGGGCCGCACGATCAGGGACACATAGTTGCCGCCCAATTCCTGACGCACGAGTTCCAGGGCCTCAGACCACGCGCTGGGGGCCAGCGCCGCCTCGTAGATCGCCTCCATCAGCCGGCCAAACCGGTCCAAGGACAGGTCCGGCGCCCGGGGGGGCGTGGCAAAGGGGGTGGAAACGATGGTCATACGGGGCAGTTTACGGGCGGGGCCTGCCCGCTGCGGGCCGGGTCAACCCGGCCCTTTCGTCCGACGGGACGACGGAGTCGTCCAGCGGCCCTGTCAGCGCGGAGCACGATCATCTGGGGTAGCCACGCCGCGGCGCATCTCTGGGCGCTGGAGCCACGCCAATCTCGCCTTCGACCAGTGCCTGATCCTGCTCGGCCTCTGGCCACAAGGCGGGGAAGTAGAAGCGCAGCGCGTGCCGCGGGATCGCAAACCGCAGGCTGCCGTAGGGGGAGTCGGTGGTGACAAAGCCACGGTTCAGCAGCGCCGAGAGGGTGGAAGTAGCGACTCTCTCGCCCAGGCCGGTCATGGCCTTGAAGGACGCTCGGCCCAGTTCGCCCTGCGTGGCGAAGAGATAGTGCAGGGGCAAAAGCGCCTCCTCACGAACGCCCGACTTGACTGCAGAGGCTTCGTAGGCGAGGGCCGCGCGAATGCGGTCCTGCATCCCCTGCACCTCCAGCTGTCGGGTCATGAACTCGACCTGGTCAATACAGATGTCCAGCAGGTACTCGATCCACTGCACCAACCCCGCCTGCGTGAGGTTGCCCCGCCCATCCAGGTCGCCACGGCGGTGCTCGTCGGCAGCCTGCAACAAGGCCTTGTACCTGGCTTCAGTCCTGGCGAAGCCGCGCAGGGGAGACCACAATCCTCCCGTGAGGCCCCCAGCCTGCAGCAGCAGATGGGTATGCAGCCTGGTGACTCGCCCATTGCCGTCCAGGAAGGGGTGTGTCCACGCCAGCCGGTGATGCGCAGCCGCCAAGGCCACGATGGAGGCTTCACCACGCCTCACACAGCCGTAGACCTGCTGCCAGCGCTCAATGAAGCGCGGAAGCGACTGTGCCGTGGGCGCTTCATGCCGGCCGACCGCCACGCCGCGCTGGCGAAACTCGCCGGGCACCATGGTGCTGCCATCAGCCAGACGGAGGTCTTCCTCCGGAAGGTCGCGAAACAGTTCCTGGTGCAACCAGGTCAAAGCTTCTGGCGAGTACAACCATCGGGCGGCTTCAGGGCCTTCGGTCTGAAGCCGGCGATCGACCTCGCCTTCGCACAACGCCTCGGTACGGATGTGCGCAACGGCAAGCCGCTGCTTACGAGCCAGGTCCGCGTTGGAGGAGAAGTCCTGCTGGAGGGCGCGCTCGATGTCGCTGGGCCGCGTGTGTTCGCCCTCGATGCGGTTGGTGTAGTACGAGTTCATGCTGCGCAAGAGCTTGCGCAGCTCGGATTGCGCCGTCTTGCCGGAGGCCGCCCCCAGTGCCGTGGCCCTGCGCATCAAGTCACTGGCCTTTTCCAGCAAGGGCGCGAGCAGCGGCTCCGCAGGCATCAGGGGCTCGAACTGGTGCGGGGAGTCGTACTGCTGGATGACTTGCGGCTTCACCTGCGAGATTTTAAGCTCGCAATTTACCTAGGTAATGGAGGAAGAAATTTCAACCTGTGGTGCGAGATTTATCGCGGCCACGAAATCAGCCCGCCACCTCGAACAACCCCGCCGCTCCCATGCCACCGCCCACGCACATGCTCACCACCACGTAACGCACGCCACGGCGACGACCCTCGAGCAGGGCGTGGCCGACCAGCCGGGCGCCGGACATGCCAAAGGGGTGACCAATGGCGATCGCCCCGCCATTGACGTTCAGCCGCTCGTCGGGAATGCTCAGCACATCGCGGCAGTGCAGCACCTGGCAGGCGAAGGCCTCGTTGATTTCCCACAGGCCGACATCGTTGACGCTCAGGCCGTGGCGCTGCAGCAGCTTGGGGATGGCGTAGACCGGGCCGATGCCCATCTCGTCAGGGCGGCAGCCGGCCACGGCCAAGCCGCGGTAAGTACCCAACGGTTGCAGGCCGCGCTCGCGCGCCGCGTCGGCGCTCATCAGCACGCTCACCGACGCACCGTCACTCAGCTGCGACGCGTTACCCGCCGTCACATGCGCGCCCTCGGCCACCCAGGTGCCGCCCTTCCACACCGGCTTGAGCTTGGACAGGCTCTCCAGCGTGGTGTCGGCGCGGGTGCCCTCGTCGCGGGTCAGCGTCACGGCCTCGGCGCCGGTGACCTGGCCTTCCTTGTCGAAGAGTTGCTTGACGCTTTCCAGCGGCACGATCTCGTCATCTAACAGGCCGGCAGCCTGCGCCTGCGCCGTGCGCTGCTGGCTGCGCAAGGCGAACTCGTCCTGCGCAGCGCGCGAGATACCGTAGCGCTGCGCCACCAATTCGGCCGTCTCGATCATCTGGATGTAGGCCGTGGGCACCGCCGCCAGCGCCGCCTGGCTCACCGCCCGGTAGCTGTTCTTGTGCTTGTTCTGCACCAGCGAGATGGACTCCAGGCCGCCGGCCACGGCAATGCCCAGCTCGCCGGCCATCACGCCTTTGGCCGCGGTGGCAATGGCCATCAGGCCCGAGGCGCACTGCCGGTCCATGGTCATGCCCGCCACGGTGTCGGGCAGGCCGGCGGTGTAGGTGCACAGCCGCCCCAGGTTGTAGGCCTGCGTGCCCTGCTGCGCGGCGCAACCCAGGATCACGTCTTCCACCTCGGCGCCGGCCACTCCCGCCCGTTGCAGGGCAGCGCGGATCACGTGCCCGCCCAGCACGGGCGCCTCGGTGTCGTTGAAGGCGCCGCGGAAGGCCTTGCCGATGGGGGTGCGGGCGGTGGAGACGATGACGGCGTCGGTCATGGAGGGCTTTCTGATGGAGGTGTGAGGTCGACGGCAGGCACTTGCGAAGGCGGGCCGAGGCGCCGGGTGTCTGGAAGTGTTCGTGCGGTGTGGCTCACCAGCGGCGCTGAAAGATCAAGCCCGCTGCGAGCTGACCGACACGGTCTCGCCGGTCATGTAGCTGGAATAGTCGCTGGCCAGGAAGACCATCACATTGGCCACCTCCCAGGGCTCGGCACCGCGGCCAAACGCCTCGCGCTCGGCCAACTGGTCCAGCAGCTCCTGCGGCGCAGACTTCTTCAGAAATGCGTGCACGGCCAGCGACGGCGCCACCGCGTTGATGCGCACGCCAAAGTCGGCGGCTTCCATCGCGGCGCAGCGGGTGAAGGCCATCACCCCGGCTTTGGCCGCCGCGTAATGCGCCTGCTCGATCTGGGCGCGCCAGCCCAGCACCGAGGCGTTGTTGACGATCACGCCGCGCCCGCGTGGCTGCATCACCATCAGCGCCGCCCGCGTCATGCGGAAGGTGCCGGTGAGCGTGATGTCGATGACCTTGTGCCACTCGTCATCGGTCATGTCCACCACGCGCTTGCTGGTGCCCAGACCCGCGTTGTTGATCAACACGTCGATGCCACCCATGGCGGCCTCGGCCTGTGCCACCAGGGCCTGCACCTGCTCTTCCTTGGAGACATCACAAAGCACCCCGTGCACCGCCTGCAGGCCCGTCTCGCGGCGGATGGCCTCCACCGCCTCTCGCGTGCGGCGCTCGTGCACGTCGGAGATGAACACGGCGCGAGCGCCCTCCTCCGCACAACGCTTGGCCGCCGCAAAGCCGATCCCGGCCCCCGCAGCAGCCGTAACGAGGACGGACTTGCCCTTGAGCAGGCCGTGAGCGGGAACGTAGTCGGGCGAGGCTTTCATGGCCGAATCGTCGGCCGCCTGCACCCGCCGTGCATCGTCAGGACGGACGATGAGAGGCCCAGTTGGCTGGTCGGCAGTGACCTTCGCACGCTAGCGCAACGGCTGGCGAGGCGGCAAGACACTCAGCGCGGCATGCCCAGCGCCCGCTCGGCGATCAGGTTGAGCTGGATCTCGTTGGTGCCGGCGTAGATGGTGTCGGCCCGGCTTTCCAGCCACAGGCGTTGCAGGCTCGCCGTCTCCGGGTCGGCGCCCCCCACCAACCCTTCGGGCCCCAGCACGTCCATGGCCAGTTGCCCCAACTCGCGCCGCCAGTTGGACCAAGCGTACTTGGCGATGAAGCCGGCCCGGTCGGCACCCCCTGAGGCGCCCGCGCCCTGGCCACCACCCGCCACCGAGACCGTGCATCCCAGCACGCGCAGCGCGTTGCAGCGCAGGTTGTCCAGGCCCAGCGCGGTGCGCGCGATGCGCCGGCGCAGCACGGGGTCGGCCGCCCCGCCGTTGCGCTGCGCCATGGCCACCACGGCCTCCAGTTCCTGGCGGAAGTGGGCCTGCTGGCCCAGCGTGGACACGCCGCGCTCCACCTGCAGCAGGTCCATGGCCACGCGCCAGCCCTGCCCCACCGTGCCCAGATGGAGGCAGGCCTTGGTTCGCGCGCCGTCAAAGAACACCTCGTTGAACTCGGAGTGCCCGGTGATCTGCCGGATGGGCCGCACCTCCACCCCGGGCTGGCGCAGCGGCACCAGCAGCAGGGTCAGGCCCTGGTGGCGCTGGCTGCCCGGCTCGGTGCGGGCCAGCACGAAGATCCAGTCCGACAGATGGGCCCAGGAGGTCCAGACCTTTTGCCCGTCGATCACCCACTGGCCGTCTTCCAGCCGCGCACGGGTGCGCACCGCGGC
>CAISJH010000101.1 GCA_903885585.1 uncultured beta proteobacterium | reverse complement strand
TTGGTGCTGTTCATCGGCATCGCACTGCTGGTCTACCACCTGTTCTTCAAGGTGCTGGGCGTGTTTCTGTTCCTGGTGGAAATTGCCTGGTTCATCTGGCGTCCGGTGCGCATGGAGCTCAAGGCCTGGGGCGAACGGCGCAAGTCCATCTTGCAGCGCGGGCGCACCGCCGTGAGCGCCATGGTGCTGATGGCCCTCGTCGGCCTGACCTTTGTGCCCTGGCCGGGGCGGGTGACGGCCAGCGCCCTGCTGCGGCCGGCCGAGTCCTGGCCGGTGTACGCACCGTCGGGTGCGCGGCTGGACGAGCTGAAGTTCCGCGAGGGTGAGCGCGTGCCGGCCGGCGCGCTGATTGCCCGGCTGCACGTGCCCGACCTCAACACCCGCCGCCAGGCGCTCACCGCGCGGGTGGACCAGCTGCGCTGGCAGGCTGCGTCTTCAGGCTTTGACGAACAGACACGGCAGAAGCTGCTGGTGGCGCAAGACACCCTGGCCACCGCGCAGGCCGAGCTGGCCAGCGTGGACACCGAGCTGCGCAACTTTGCGCCCAAGGCGTCCTACGCCGGCACCCTGCGCGACCTGGACCCGGACCTGCGCGAAGGCCAGTGGCTGGCGCGCAAGGAGCGGCTGGGCCTGCTGGTGAAGGAGGGCACGCCTTGGCTGGTGGAGACCTGGCTGGACGAAGATGCGGTGCAGCGCATCCGGGCAGGCGACCACGCGATGTTCATCAACGACGGTGGCGACGCCGCACCACTGCAACTGCTGGTGCAGGGCGTGGACCGCGACGCCTCACGCGTGTTGGCGCGGCCCGAGCTGGCAGCGCAGGCCGGTGGCCACCTGATGGCGCGGGAGAAGAACGGCCAGCTGGTGCCCGAGCGCGCCGTCTACCGCGTGACCCTGGTGCTGGCCGAAGGCCAGACCTTGCCCGAGACGATGAACCGCCAGACCCTGCGCGGCACCGTCACCGTCCACGCCCGCGCCGAAGCCCCCGGCCTGCGCTACGTCCGCCAGGCCTCGGCGGTGCTGGTGCGGGAGTTTGGGTTCTGAAGTGAGGGGCGGGCTTCTACCCGCCCGGCTTCTGCAACGCATCCACCTGTTCGCAAAACGCCTGCGCAGCGCGCAACAGCACCGGCACCCTGAGGTGACCAGCCATCAGGCCCTCAGCCAGTTGCCCCGGGTCGTCCACGTACTCGTGGATCATGCGGTTGCGCAGCCGGCGCATGGCAAGCCAGTCGTCGGCGCTCTGCAACAGCCCAAGCTTCTCGGCACGATCCAGGTTTTCCACAGCGCTGCGCACTGGCTCCGCCAACTGGCGCAGGAGGGCGGGCAGCAGTTTGTCGGCCAGCGTGTCCTGCAAGCGCCCGAAGCGCGCGACGAAAGCATCCACCCGCTCGGCAAGTTCTGGAGTCAGCGGCAGGGTTCGCGCTCGCTCAGCGTCAAAGACCTGACCAAACAGGCGCCCGTCCGTCTGCGCCAGGTACTCGGCTTCCCGGCGCACCACGCGAGCCAAGGCCCAGAGGCGGTCCAGCTCTCCAGGCTCGGCAACCCTCACAGCGGTACCCCCTGTGAAAGTGCGATGCGGTGTACCGGCTGCAGGGGAGTGGACGGATCGACCAGCAGCACATCCACCTTGCGGCCGCCGAGGGCGCGCTCCAGGCGGGCACCCAACCGAAGCTCCAGCTCCAAGCGGCCTGGCAAGAGGCGCGGGCTCTGGACCAACACATCGACGTCACCACCGCGCTGGGCGTCGTCGGTGCGGGAGCCAAACAGCAGCACGCGCGCTTCGTCGCCCACCAGTTCATGGGCAGCCTGGCGGATGACGGACTGGTGCTTCAGCGAAAGACGCATGGTCAGCAAAGTATAGGCATGCACCTACGCAGGGAGAATGCGCAGGCGCGACACCCAGAACATGCAGAACGTCACTCAAACACCCACCGTCGATCTCTCTGCCCTTCGCGCCCAGCTTAGCGCGCTGGGCGCGGGGCAGAAGCACGAGGCGCACCTGCTGCGCAGCTGGGCGCAGGCGTTGCCGGTGGAGCGGCCCCGGCGGCGGATGGAGACGTTTCTCCCCAAGGCGCTGCAGGTCGCCTGGCCCGAGATGGCGAGGGCCCTGGCCGGCCTGGCGCGGCTGAAGTCACGCCACCCCGCCGGCGACGGCTCCGAGCGCTTGCTGGTGGGGCTGCACGACGGGCAGACGGTGGAAACCGTGCTGCTGCCACGCGGTGGGCTGTGCGTCTCCACCCAGGTGGGCTGCGCCGTGGGCTGCCGCTTCTGCATGACCGGAACGGAAGGTTTGCTGCGCCAGGTGGGCAGCGCGGAGATCGTGGCGCAGGTGGCGCTGGCGCGCTCGCTGCGGGCGGTGAACAAGGTGGTGTTCATGGGTATGGGCGAACCCTCGCACAACCTGGAGGCGGTGCTGCAAGCCATTGAGCTGCTGGGCACAGCAGGCGGCATCGGCCACAAGAACCTGGTGTTCTCCACCGTGGGCGACGAGCGGGCTTTCGCAGCGCTGCCGCTGGGCCGGGTCAAGCCCGCGCTGGCGCTGTCATTGCACAGCACCAAGGCGGAGTTGCGTGAGCACCTGCTGCCGCGCGCGCCACGCATCGCGCCCGCCGCGCTGGTGCAGGCCGCAGACGACTACGCCCAGGCGAGTGGCTACCCCGTGCAGGTGCAGTGGACGCTGCTGGCCGGTGTGAACGATGGCGACGACGAGGTAGCGGGCATCGTGGCGCTGCTGAAGGGCCGGCGGATGATGATGAACCTCATTCTCTACAACGCGGTGGACGGACTGCCCTACCAGCGGCCCGC
>CAISJH010000100.1 GCA_903885585.1 uncultured beta proteobacterium | reverse complement strand
CTGCGCAAGCAACCCAAGCGGGACCTGGCCGACAAGGACTTTGTCTTCGCAGGCCTGCCCATCTATCTGGCCGACACCCGCACAGGGCGAGAAGCCCGCGGCTTGGTCACAAGTGCAGGCTCGGCGCACATCCTGAGCACCTGGACTGGCGACGGAAACCCCAGCCAGTTCGAACGGCTGGAGGCTTGGCTGGAGCAGCACCGCGACGTACCGAAAGTGGTGGCCACGCCTTCGCTGCTGCTGCCCCGGCGGGCCGAGGTGGTGGCGGACCCGAGCGCAGCGCCGCGCAGCGACGCCTGGGACGGCTACCCCGCCTCACTGCACCGGCTGCTGGACTTCCTGCTGCGCGAGCAGATCCAGCACACGGTGTTCCTCTCTGGCGACGAACACCACGCCCTGGTGTGCGAAGTGACCCTGGAGCCGGCGGCACAGGCGTCCGCCAGCCTGCAGGCCATCCGACTGACCTCGGTGCACAGCTCCGCGCTCTACGCGCCCTTCCCCTTTGCCAACGGCCATCCCGCAGACCTGTCGGATGAAGCCTTCGTCACGCCAGGCGGCACCAGGGTCACGATGAAGACCCGCTTCGCGCCTCCAGGCGACGGCTGGACCCGGGTCAGCCTGACGCCGGGCGCGGGTGACGGCGGCCTGGTGGTGCGCTTCTACAAGCCCGCCCAGGGCGGTTGGTGCTGATCAGCGAAACCGCACGCCCATGCGCGCCAGCAGGTACACCGCCTCGGTGCGGTTCTGCAGGCCCAGCTCGCGGAAGATGGCGTTGGCGTGCTGCTTGACCGTGCCGTCGGCAATGCCGAGCTCGCGCGCGATCTCCTTGTTGGAAAGACCGCGCACGATGCGCCCCAGCACCTCCACATGGCGCACCGTGAGCTGCGGGAACGCCGCGCCGATCTCGGTCAACTCGGCACCGGCGCCAGCGCGCAGACCTGCCCCTGATGACGGCGCAGCCGCAACAGCACCTGCAGGTACCGCGCTGGCCGCGGCAGGGGCGGCAGGCCCCGGCAGCCGCCCTGCACCCGTCGCCAGCGCGCCCGGTGGCAGGCAGATGCCGCCGTGGGCCACGGTGCGCAGGGCGCGGATCATGGCGTCGGGCGCCGACTCCTTGGGCACAAAGCCCACCGCGCCGGCCTCGATGGCCGTGCGCACCAGATCGGGATGCACTTCCCCCGAGACGATGACCACGTGCGCTTGAGGCAACACGTCCCGCAACTGCGTGATGAGCGCGACGCCGGAGGGCTCGCGGCCCAGGTGCCAGTCCAGCAGCACCAACTCGTACGGCACGACTGCAGCACGCTGCAAGGCCTCGGCGCCGCTGGCCGCGCAGTCCACCTCGCCCACGCCTTCGGTCGCGCCCAGCAGCATTTGCAGGCCTGCGCTGAAGAGCTGATGGTCGTCAATGATCAGGGTTCGCATGACCGAAAGACCATATCACGCGCCTCTGCGGAGCACACGCTTCCCAGGCACCCCGCATGGGGGCACCCAAAAGGGGGAACGGGGAAGCCTCGCGCAGTGAGGGGCGAAGCGCAGACTGCGGTCAGTCCGGCTTGATGCTGGCGCGCTTGACGATGTCGCTCCAGATCTTCTGCTGGTTGGCGATGAACGCCGCAAACTCCTCCGGAGGCCCGCCGCCGCCCACCGCACCGTCATTGGCAAACCGCGCCGTCACCGAGTTGGACCGCAGTGCCTTGAGCGACTCCTCCTGCAGGCGCTTGACGATGTCACGCGGCGTGCCCGCCGGCGCCAGGATGCCGTACCACTGCGAGGTCTCGAAGTCCTTGAACCCCATCTCGGCCACGGTGGGCACCTCGGGCAGCGCGGCAATGCGCTGCGCCGTTCCCACGGCGATGGCGCGCAGCTTGCCGCTCTTGATGTGCGGCAGCAGCGCAGGCAGCCCGGCCGAAGTGGCCTGGGTGCGCCCGGCCAGCAAGTCGGTCAGCTGCGGTCCGGTACCGCGGTAGGGGATGTGGGTGAGGAACATGCCCGTCACCAGCTTCAGGTACTCCATGGCCAAGTGACCGGCGCTGGCATTGCCTGCGGAGCCGTAGTCCAGCTTGCCCGGATTCTTCTTGGCATAGGCCACGAATTCCTTGAAGTCCTTGGCCGGCACATCCGGGTGGATGCAAAACAGGTTGGGCACCTTGGCCAGCAAGGTGACCGGAACGAAGTCCTTGTTCACATCAAAAGGCTGATTGGTGAAGATGTAGGGGTTGACCGCCAGCGAACCCACATGGCCCAGGATGATGGTGTGGCCGTCGGGCGCCGCCTTGGCCACGTCGGTCATGGCCGGGATGCCGGCGCCTCCGCCCTTGTTGTCCACGAACACGGTCTGGCCCAGCTGCTTGCTGAGTTCTTGCGCCACCGTGCGTGCGACGATCTCCGAGGTACCTCCGGGAGCAAAGGGCACCACAAAGCGGATGGACTGGCGCGGCCAAGCCGCCTGGGCACGGGAGAGCAGAGGTACGCCCAGGGCGGCGGCGCTGATCAAGGTTCGGCGTTGAAGGGTCATGGAAGTCTCCTGGTAGTGATGTGGTGTGTGCAACGCGATGGGGTGAGGTGCAGCCCGCCGCAGCGGGCCTCAGCGATCAGAACTGGTAACGGCGCAGCCCGCCGTCCACCGGAATCACCGCACCCGTGATGTAGCTGGCCTTGGGGCTGGCGAGGAAGCACACCAGATTCGCCAGGTCTTCAGGCTCGCCATAGCGGCCCATGGGGATCTCGTTCTCGCACTGCCACTGCCGGTACTCGGGCGTGTAGTTGCGGAAGATCTGCTCGGAGTGGATGCGCCCGGGCGGGATGCAGTTCACTGTCACGCCGTGCGGGCCCACCATGCGCGACAGGCCCTTGGCCCAGCTGTGCATGCCGGCCTTGGCGCAAAACGCGCCGTTGACGTGGTCGGGCTCGCTCTTGCCGGTGATGTTGATGATGCGGCCCCAGCGGCGCTCGATCATCTGGTCGATCAGGGCATCACCCAGCTGGCGCGGGCGGTGAAAGTTGAGCGTGATGGCCTCGTTCCAGGCCTCTTCGCTGACATGCAGGTCCTTGAAGCTGCGCGAGCCACCAGCGTTGTTGACGAGGATGTCCACGCCGCCCAGCCCTTCCAGCGCACGTTGCGCAATGCGCGGCGCTGCGTCTTCGGCCAGCATGTCCTGCTCGAAGATCACCGGCTCGGCGCCGCCGAAGACCACGATCTCGGCGGCCACCTCACGCAACTTGTCCAGGCGTCGCGCCGTCAATGCAAGGCGCACCCCTTCAGCGGCCAGGGCCTGTGCAATGCCGCGGCCGATGCCCACGCTGGCGCCCGTCACGAGGGCCGTGCGGCCCTGAAGCTGAAGATCCATTCCTAGAGACTCCTGTTGAAGAAGGGTACGTCCGGGGAATTGAGCGCACGCAAAGCCCTACGGGCTGTCGGCGGTTGCAATGACGCTTTCCCTTGAACGCGATTGAACCCCGAATCATGCCTTTCCGACACGCCCCCATGCACCTGCTAAATCCTGCCCACGCTGTGGTGGCGCTGACCGTGGCGGTCTGGTTTCCATCGGTGATGGCCGTGGAGCGTGGCGTGTCGCCGGCCGGGGTGGCCTACGCCTCGGGCGGCGTGAGCCACTCCGAGTTGCAGGATCTGCACGCCAAGCGCCAGGACTACAGCTTCTGGCTCACCACGGCCGCCCTGAAGAGTGGGGCCCACCTGGCGGACGTGGCGGTCCGCGTCACCCCCCTGCGTGGTGGCGATCCTGTGCTGGAGCACACCATGACCGGGCCGTGGCTGTTTGCAGCCCTGCCGCCCGGCCGCTACCAGGTGGAGGCGAGCTTTCGCGCAGACCCGGGCCGGGCGTTGCAGGTGCGCCGAGGCGTGACCACCGTCCACCCCGGAGATCACCACCAGATGGTGCTGTACTTCGACACGGGCGACGAGGTGGGCGCCGAGAACCAGCCTGCGCTGCCGGGCAACCCGTACAACGGCGGGCGCAAACGTCAAAAACTCGGCTGAACCCTTGGCTGAGGCCAGAGCATGCAACTCAAGCAGCGGGCGCAGGCTCATCCTCGTCTGAGAACCGGGCGGCGATGAGGCGGAAGTCTTCCTGCACGGCACCAAAGGCCTGCACCACATCGGGGTCGAAGTGCGTGCCGTTGCCCTCCAGGATCATGCGCACCGAGTCTTCATGCGTGAACGCGGGCTTGTAGACCCGCTTGCTGATCAACGCGTCGTACACATCGGCCAGCGCCATGAGGCGTGCCGACAGCGGGATGGCGTCGCCGACCAGCCCTTCCGGGTAGCCGCTGCCGTCCCACTTCTCCTGATGCGACAGCGCGATCTCCTTGGCAAAGCGCAGGAACGGCACCTCGCGGCCCAGGGCCTGCTCGGCGTGCACGATGGCGTCGCGCCCGAGCGTGGTGTGGGTCTTCATGATCGCGAACTCCTGGGCGTCCAGGCGCGAGGGCTTGAGCAGGATGCTGTCCGGGATGCCCACCTTGCCGATGTCATGCAGCGGCGCTGACTTGAACAGCAGGTCGATGCGCCGGTCATCCAGTTCGCTGGCGTAGCGCGGGTTCAGCCGCAACTGCTGCGCCAAGCGCTTGACGTAGTGCTGTGTGCGGCGCAGGTGGTTGCCGGTCTCGTTGTCCCGCGTCTCGGCGAGTGAGGCCATGGACAGCACCATCGCGTCCTGCAGGTCCTGGATCTCGGCCGTACGCCGGGCCACCTCCGACTCCAGCAGATCCGACTTGCCGCGCAGAAAGTCGCTGGCCGACTTCAGCATCAGCTGGGTGCGTATGCGCGCCATCACCACCGGTGGGCTGATGGGCTTGACGATGTAGTCCACCGCCCCCATGGACAAGCCGCGGGTCTCATCCTCCGCCTCGGAGCGTGCTGTGAGGAAGATGACGGGAATGGACTCGGTGACAGGGTCTGCCTTCAGGCGACGGCAGACCTCGTAGCCGTCCATGCCCGGCATCATGATGTCCAGCAGGATCAGAGCTGGCGGGTCGGCACCCTGGACAAGCCGCAGAGCCCGCTCGCCGTTGTGGGCCACCTTGACGCGGTAGTCGTCTTTCAACAGGGCCGTCATGAGCGTGAGGTTGTCAGGCGTGTCGTCCACCACCAGGATGGTGGGCTTCTCATGGAAGACGAAGAACGGTGACGTGGTCATGGTGCTGAGAGCCCGTTGATGCCGTGGCGATGAAGGGCATCGTCCAGCAGGGCCAGTGCGTCATCGAAGTCGAAGCGCCGCAGGCTGTCCTTGAAAGACTCTGCCGTCGCGCCCAGGGCGCGGCCCACCATGGCCTCCTGCGCGGCGGCCAGCTCCACCGCAGCAGGGTCACCGTCTTTCAACAGGTCGGCCAGGCGTGCAGCCAGCGCCTGGAAGGCCGCCACATCGAGAGGGCCGGCGGTCGGTCCTGCCGGCGACGGGTCCAGGCGGCCCCGGAGGGCCTGCTGCAGGGTGGACACCGCATCGGACAGCCGCTGCAGCGCGGCGTCGGGCTGCGCCGCACCGGCGCGCAGCTCCGCGTCGAGCTGGGCGGCGGCCCGCTCCACGTCCATGGCCGAGATGTTGGCCGCCACGCCCCTGAGCGAGTGGGCGATTTGCCCAGCAAGCGCCAGGTTGTCGTCGTGCAGTGCCGCGGCAATGCGGGCCGGTGCCTCGGCGTGATCGAACAGGAAGCGTGCCAGCAGGCGTCGGTACAGCTCCGAGTTGCCAAGCACCCGGCGCAGGCCGGCCGCGACGTCCAGGCCCGGGATGTCGGCCCACTCGGCCTCCGGCAGCGTGGCCGTCGGCTGCGCCGCGAGGGAGGCGATGGAGCCTGCCTGTGCAGGCGCAGATACCGATGCAGCCCCGGGGTCGGCCGCATGAGCGAGTGGAGACACCGCTGCAGACACCGAACCGGCAACTCCACCCGCTGCGGAGAGGCCGGCAGGCGCAGAGGCCGACAAGCCCACGGTCGCCGACTTGCCCCTGCCATCGGCCCGCAGACAGGCCTGCACCAGGGCCAACAGGCGGACCGGGTCGATGGGCTTGGCCAGGAAGTCGTTCATGCCCGCGGCCAGGCACTGGTCACGGTCCTGGGTCATGGCATTGGCGGTCATGGCCACGATGGGCAGGCCGGCACGGCCCGGCATGGTGCGAATCGCTCGCGTGGCCTCCAAACCGTCCATGACGGGCATCTGCATGTCCATCAGCACCAGGTCGTAGGCGGTCGTGCGCACCTTTTGCAGGGCTGCATCGCCGTTCTCCGCCAGATCCACCTGCAAGCCGATCTCCTCCAGCAGTTCACGGGCGATCTGCAGGTTGACCTCGTTGTCGTCCACGACCAGGATGCGTGCGTCTCGCAGGCCCTCCATGTCGGGCAGACCGCCGCTCCCGGCCGGGCCTGAAGACGCGAGCCCGAGGACATCCCCGCTTGCCGAGCCCCGGGTTGGCCGCGTCCCGCCTGGCGCGGGGTGGATCACCCGCATCAGGTGATCCAGCAGCATGGACGGGTTCACGGGCTTGAGCAGCACGGCGGCGAAATCAGCCTCCTTCGCATGCTTGGACACCTCCTCGGCGCCATAGCCCGTTACCAGCATGCGCTTGGGCGGGTGCTCCAGTGGCATCTGGCGCAGGCGCAGACCAGCCTCCACCCCGTCCATGCCCGGCATCTGCCAGTCCAGCATCACCACGTCGAAAGCCTGCTGACGCTGATCGGCTTCGGCAACGGCCGCGAGCGCGGCCTGCGCGTTATTCACGGTCTGGACCTCGAAACCCAGGCGCTGCAGCATCTCGGCCAGCACCTGGCGGGCGTTGGCGTTGTCGTCCACCACCAGCAAGCGCTGCCCCGCCACGCGTTCGCTGCGGGCGAGCAGGGGGGCCGCGCGGCGGCTGCGGCCCAGGCAGGCCGTGAACCAGAAGGTGGACCCCTGACCCAAGCGGCTGTCCACCCCCACGTTGCCACCCATCAATACAGACAGCTTGCGCACGAGGGCCAGGCCCAGCCCGGTGCCACCGTAGCGCCTGCTGGTGGAGGTGTCGGCCTGCTGAAAGCTCTGGAACAGATGGCCGATCTGGTCTTCGGACAGACCAATCCCGGTGTCGCGCACGGCAAAGCG
>CAISJH010000099.1 GCA_903885585.1 uncultured beta proteobacterium | reverse complement strand
GGCACGCTGCGGGCGAGCTGCACGCCTGGGGTGGTGAGCAGGAAGTGGACGCGGTCGTCGGTGAGGTACAGCTGCAGCAGCACGGTGTCGCCGCCCAGGCCTTGGAGCAAGGCGCGCAGCGCCTGCAGGGCCTGGGTGCTGGCCTCGGCCAGCTCCACGGTGCGGGCGGCGCCCTTGGCGGCGAAGTCCGTGCGCATGTCCTTCAGAAAGCTCTCGAAGGCTGTGCGCGCCACGGCCAGGTCTGCGCTCAGGGCTTGGCGGCGCTGTTGTTGCTCGGGGGTCAGGGTGGTGCCGGGGCTGCGGCCCAGGCGGTCCAGGGCCTGCTGCTCGGCGCCGAGCGCGGCCAAGCGGCTGCTGATCTGGCGGTAGCGCTCGGCCCAGGCCTGTTCGGTGGGGGTGTAGCCGATGCGGGTGCGGCCGGGGTCGGTGCCGGCGCTGCGGCGCACGAACTGGAACTGCTCGTCCTCCTTGAGCATGTCCAGCACCAGCTGGGCCTCGGGCAGGCGGCCCTCGTCGGTGAGGGCGGAGGCGAGCTGCTGGTAGAAGCTGGAGACGGAGTCGGTGTAGCTGCGCAGGGCCCCGGCATCGATGCGTGAGGCCTGCTCGCGCATGCGCTGCTGGGCGTTGACCGCTTGCTTGAGCAGGGCAATGGCCAGCGGTCTGTCACCCAGGCTCAGGTGGACCTGGGCCAACCCAGTGCGCGCCACGGCGGTATTGGGATGCTCGGGTCCCAGGGTGGTCTCGTAGGCCGCGAGTGCCCGCTGTTGATAGGGCAGTGCCTGCTCGGCACCATTGATTGCTCTTTGGATGGTGGCGATGTTGTTCAGGCTGGAGGCCGTGTCCGGATGCAGCGGGCCCAGTGCCTTTTCCCGTATCGCAAGGGCACGTTCTTGAAGGCTGAGCGCCAAGGCCTGTTGACCTCTGGCGAACTGCACTTGAGACAGGTTGTTCAACGCAATCGCGGTGCGGGGGTGATCGGGACCGAGGGCTCTCTCCCGGATCGCCAGCGCACGCTCCTGCAAGGGCAGCGCCTTGTCCAGCTGGCCAAGCGCTGAGTGGTTCTGCGCCAGGTTGTTGAGGAGGATCGACAGCTCTTCGTGATCCGGTCCCAGCCGGGCCTCGGCCAGGGCCAGGGTTTGCTGACGCATTGCCAGCGCGCGTTCGTGTTGACCCAGCCGGGCATAGGCAGATGCCAAGTTGTGGCGAGCTCGAGTGAGCGAGGTGTCGTCGTGGCCCACCTGCCCCTCCAGGGTGGACACGGCGCGCTCCAGCAGAGGCAAGGCCAGGTCGTACTGGGCCAGGGCGATGTGCAGGTTGCCCACGACCGTGGCCAGGTTGGCTGTGTCTACATGGTCAGGGCCAGACAGGCCCCCCCGAAGGGCCAGTGCCCGCTGCCCCAGTTTCAAGGCCTCAGCCGGCTGCCCCAATCGCTGCTGAGCCAGTGACAGGTCCAGCAGGACGGAGACCACCTCGTCGTGGCTTGCGCCTATCGTGGCTTCCAGCACTTTGAGGGCGCGCTGCAGGTGCGACAGCGCTGCCTCGTTCTGCACCAGGGCCAGAAAGCTGTTGCCCACGCCTCGCAGGCTGCGGCCCGTATCGGCGGCATTCGGTCCCAGCAAGGTCTCGCGAATGGTGAGCGCCCGTTGCCGCGCGCTCAGCGCCTGAGCGTGCTGGTTCAGGCGGGCATGAGCCGCACCCAGCACGACGTAGGCTTCGGCCACCTGCAGGCTCTGCTCACCATGGGCCTGTATTACAAGGTTGAGGGCCCGGTCGGCGGCTTCTCGCGCGGCCCTGTGTTGGCCTGCGGCCAGCAGGTCCTGGGCTTGTTTCAACCCTTCCTGCAACGCCTGTGGCGCGGTTGACCTTTCAGCAACCGCAGGGTTGCCGCCTTGTGCAGACCCCTGCGCTGCGGTTGTGAAGGCTGCCGATGCCAGCATGAGCAGGGCACCCACCCGGCGCAAGCCTGCGAGTGAAGGCCAAGCGCTGCCCGGGTTCAGGAGCGATGGGTTGGGCGATTCCAAGCGGGTTTTCAAGCGGCATTCCTGTTGAGCCTTCGGCGGGTGCTGCCTGGCCGCGCCGGATCTTGGATGCAGCCCTGACCAATTCGAGCCATGCCCGTCTATACCAACAAGGCACACCTCAGTGTGGGGAAGATCGGCAAAATGATAGGCGCGAACTCGAGGATCCAGGATCAAACTGTGCGAATGTTGGGCTGGCCCAAGTGCACTGGAGGCTGCATGGATGCGCCCTGGTCTGCCCTAATCACCTCAACGGTTCGGAAAGTGTTTCCGCTTTCTTCTGCGGTCTCGGTCTGATCAGGACTGCACCATGCGCACCCTGATGACCGATTCAATTCCTGAAAACGCTCCGCCCTCGGAGCTTGACTCTCCCTTGGTCCGTGTTCACGAGGCCATCGCCCAGACAGCCGCGTGCAGTCTGGCACTGCGGCAGTGGGAGCGTCACCACCTGCCCATGGAGTCGTCTCTGATCGGCTTCGAGCTCTTCCTGCAGCTGGCTCAGTTGTCCGCTTCGGGACGAAGTGGACAGACAACCCTGCTCAAGCAGCTCTACCTGGCCCTTCCCTACAGCGAGAAGGGCGTCAGGCTGCACCTTCGCAGGTTGGAGGCTGCAGGGTGGATCAGGGTCCAGCGCGCTACAAAGGACTCGCGCGGCGCGCAAGTCGAACTCAGCGACATGGCGTGGCGCTTGCTGGCCGATTACGTGCAGGAGTGGCGGCGGCACCGCCCGTCACGGCCGCCCGATTGAAATTCGTGCACCCTCTCAGCCACTGTCTGCCGGCCCCAAGCGCACAACAAGCACACTGCTCAGGGATCACGAGCGGCCAAGGTAATCAGTACTGGGAGGGTGCACTTTTCTGTTCCAGCAAGTCTTGCAGTTCCGCGGCCTTCGCCTCGGATCGCGCCAGCGTGAACCGCAGACGCGCACGAGTGATGGCCGTGTAGATCAGCTCCCGCGTCAGCACGGGGCTGGCGTGCGGAGGCAGCACCAGAGCCACGTGGTCGAACTCGGAGCCTTGGGACTTGTGGACCGTAATGGCGATGACGGTCTCCACGTCTTGCAGTCGACTGGGTGGCACCCAGCGGATGCCGCCACGGCCGTCGGAGAAGGCCACACGCAGCGAGGGCTCGGATGAGGCATCTGCCGGGCCATGCAGCGTTACGCCGACGTCGCCGTTCATGAG
>CAISJH010000098.1 GCA_903885585.1 uncultured beta proteobacterium | reverse complement strand
CCAGCTGCTGGACCGCGTCTGGGGCGACCACGTCTTCATCGAAGAACGGACGGTGGACGTTCACGTCAAGCGGCTGCGCGAGGCGCTGTCCGTGGCCGATTGCGCTGGTCTCGTGGAGACGGTGCGTGGCGCGGGCTATCGTCTGGCCGCCACGAGCGCCGCCGTCGCGCTCTGAACGGTTCTGTCTGGTCATGGAAGGTCTGCTGTCTGGCGTCTTTGCGCTGATCAGTTTTGCGCTGGCGGGGGCTGTAGCTGGAGGCCTCGCCGACTGGTTGCTGGGCCTCAGCCGTGGGCTGGGCTGGCTGCCCTGGCTGGGCGCGGCGGCCGGAGCGGTGGCCTTCGTCTGGCGGGACAGGCGCCGCGGCGCCGCGGTGCTGTCCTGGTTGCGCGGCAGGCAGGACGAACCCGCTCCGCGATTTGCCGGGTTCTGGGGCGAGCTGGCTTATCGCGCCGAGCGTGCCCTGGTCAAGCGGGACGACGTGACACGCCGAGAACGCGAGAAGCGCGAGCAGTTCCTGTCGGCCGTCGAGGCCTCGCCCAACGGGGTGCTCTTGCTCGATGCCCAGGACCAGATCGAGTGGTGCAACCGGGTGGCGGCTGATCACTTCGGGCTGGACCCCGTGCGCGACGTGCGCCAGCCCATCACCAACCTGGTGCGGGCACCGGCCTTTGTGGCCTATCTGCAAGCGGGTGCGTTCGATCAGCCCGTAACCTACCCCAACCCCCGCACGCAGGGCACCTTGTCGGTGCTTGTCAAGCCGTACGGGCCGGGCCTCAACCTGGTGTTGTCCCAGGACATCACCGAGCGCGAGCGGGCCGAGAGCATGCGCAGGGACTTCGTGGCCAACGTCTCGCACGAGATCCGCACGCCGCTGACCGTGCTGGCCGGTTACGTGGAGACCCTGTCATCCATCCAACTGCCGCCCGAAGAGCAGCGCAGGGTCCTGCATGTCATGGAGCAGCAGGCCGGCCGCATGCAGGCTCTGGTGTCTGACCTGCTGCAGCTGGCCCAGCTGGAGGGCAGCCCCCGGCCGAGGCTGGATCAGTGGGTGCCGGTGGCCGCCTTGCTCGGCCAGGCGGTGGCCGACGCGCAGTCGCTCTCAGCCGGCCGGCACCGCATCACCGTGTCGCCGGCGGACACCGCGGACGGCGCGGGTGTCCCGACGGCGGCCGTCATGGTCGAAGTCGCCTGCAGCCTCACTGAGCTCCAGAGTGCCCTGGGCAACCTGGTCACCAATGCCGTGCGCTACACCCCGACGGGAGGGCGGATCGAGCTGCGTTGGACGCAGCGCGACGACGGCAGTGGCCTGTTCGAGGTGCAGGACGACGGCCCTGGCATCGCCCGTGAGCACCTGGCGCGCCTGACGGAGCGCTTCTACCGGGTTGACAGTGGCCGCTCGCGCGACACCGGTGGCACGGGTCTGGGCCTGGCCATCGTCAAGCACGTGATCCAGCGCCACGGGGGCGAGATCCTCGTGGACTCCGAGCCGGGCAAGGGCTCGGTGTTTGCGCTCACGCTGCCGCCCGCCCGCGTGAGAGCGGCCCGCATGGCCTCGGTGCAGGAGACCGCCTCAGTCACCTAGCGCGTCCTGTAGGCCTTGCGGGGCGCTGAGTCCGGCGCGGTCCCATCAGCTGCGTTGCATCGCACCATAATCGGGGCATCGTGTTGTCCATGCACCGCTTCTTCTTCAGCCGCCCAGTGGGGCCTTGGCGCAAGCCAGCAGCCTGAACACCCCCTCTTGGTCTGGCCCGGCCTGGGAACGGCACCTGCGATGGTGTCGTCCCTCCCTTCCCCGAGGCGCCGGCCCCTGCGCAGCCGCGGTGCCCTTGGGCCCCGGCTGACCGCACGGTCTCCCGCTGATGGCAATTTCCGGAGAACACCGATGCTCCTGATGATCGACAACTACGACAGCTTCACCTTCAACCTGGTGCAGTACTTCGCCGAGCTCGGCCAAGACGTCAAGGTGGTGCGCAACGACGAGATCACGCTCGAAGAGATTGAGGCCCTGGCGCCGCAGCGCATCGTCCTGTCGCCCGGCCCCTGCTCACCGCAAGAGGCCGGTATCTGCGTGCCGGCGGTGCGTCACTTTGCGGGTCGGCTGCCGCTGCTCGGGGTGTGCCTGGGTCACCAAAGCATCGGCGCCGCCCTGGGCGGACGCATCGTGCGCGCTGCGCGCCAGATGCACGGCAAGACCAGCGTGTTGCGGCATGACGGGCGCGGCGTGTACACCGGGCTGCCCGAGTCGCCCACGGTCATCCGCTACCACTCGCTGGCCATCGAGCGTGAGAGCCTGCCGGCCGAGCTGG
>CAISJH010000097.1 GCA_903885585.1 uncultured beta proteobacterium | reverse complement strand
GGCCATGCCGACAGCGTGCGCAAGACCATCGAGCACATCAAGCAACGCCTGCCGCAAACCTTCGTCATCGCCGGCAACGTGGCCACGCCAGAGGCCGTGATCGACCTGGAGAACTGGGGCGCAGACGCCACCAAGGTGGGCGTGGGCCCAGGCAAGGTCTGCATCACCAATATGAAAACCGGCTTCGGCACAGGTGGATGGCAGCTCTCCGCGCTGAAATGGTGCGCCCGCGTGGCCACCAAACCCATCATTGCAGACGGCGGCATCCGCCACCACGGCGACATCGCCAAGAGCGTGCGCTTCGGCGCAGCCATGGTGATGATCGGCTCCCTGTTCGCCGGCCACGAGGAATCACCCGGCGATACGGTGGACGTGGAGGGCAAGCGCTACAAGGAGTACTACGGCTCGGCCAGCGACTTCAACAAGGGCGAGTACAAGCACGTTGAGGGCAAGCGCATCCTCGAGCCCATCAAGGGGCACCTGGCCGACACGCTGCGCGAGATGCGCGAGGACGTGCAGAGCTCCATCTCCTACGCCGGCGGCCGCGTGCTGGCCGACCTGAAGAAGGTCAACTACGTGATCCTGGGCGGCGAGAACGCGGGCGAGCACCTGCTGATGTGAGCCTGCGGCGGGCCCGGGCCCGCTGGCCCTGAGGCCGACGCGGGCGGGCCTGCGCGGCCCGGCGCCCCATAAGCGCGCCGGTAAGCGGTACCGCGCTCAAGGCAGCATGGCAGGCGCCGTGACCGGCTCTCCTCGGAAAGAGCCCCTTTCTCGCGCCGCCAGGGGCTGCGCGCGTTGTTCGGCCATGGCTGGGCAGCGCCCTGTGTCGGCGTGCAGCAACGCTGCGGCCGTCAACGGGTCCGCCGCGGACCCCGTGGGCGACCTCCAATCTTCAGGCACTACGCAGGTGGGGGCTAGACCCTCGAAGTAGCGGCCCTGCCCGCGCGCGTTGAGACTCTCGAAGTTGACGATGCTGTAGGTGTTGCCGCACTGGTTGCGCGGCACCCAGCCCACCGGCTTGCCGCAGGTGGTCTCGCCGATCAACACCACCTCGACGCCCACCCCGCGCAGACCGTTGACCACCTGCTCGCTGGCCGAACAGGTACGCCGGCCCGCCAGGACGTAGACGCGTTTGAGGGCCAAGGCGGCATCCGATGGGCCAAAGCCGTAGGTGGTGTCGCTGCCGGACTGCAGCCGGTTGTAGACCAGCTTGGCATAGGGCTGCCCCACCGCTGGCGGACCTGCCATGAGCGAAGCCAGGTCGCGCCCCACGGACACCAGGCCGCCGCCGTTGTAGCGCAGGTCCAAGACGACGTCGTTGACGTTGGCGGAGCGAAAGTCGGCAAAGGCCTCGATCATCCGCGGGACGGCCTGATCGATCATCTGGTGCACGTACAGATAACCCACCTGGCGCCCGCCAGGGCGCGACAGGACCGCGCGTCCATCGACAGGCCGCAACGGATAGACGGACGAACGCAAGGTGACGCTCTTCTCGGCGCCCGAAACGGCACGAATTCGCAACTCCAGCGTCTCGCCCACGACCTTGGCCGTGAGCGCGGAAAAATCATCGGCGGC
>CAISJH010000096.1 GCA_903885585.1 uncultured beta proteobacterium | reverse complement strand
TGGTGATGTTGCGGAAGCCGTTGTCCAGGATGCGATCGAAGCTGTGCAGGTTGACCTTGGCAATCGCCTCGCGGATGAAGGCGCCGAGGTCGCCGTCCATCGCCTTCCACACCGTGTCGTAGTCCTTGAAGGCGAAGGCCAAGCCGTTGATGCCGGCCAGCGGCACCAGCGTCTGCAGGATCAGGCCCGACAGCGGGAAGATGTCGATGGCGCCCGAGCGCACTTGCGACAGCATGTCGGTGTCGCCGCCCAGTTGGTTGTTCGGGAAGATCTGGATTTCGACCCTGCCGCCGCTCTCCTTCTTCACCGCCTCAGCGGCCTCGCGCACCCGGATGTTGGAGGGGTGGGTGGTGGGGATGTTGTTGGCCCACTTGAACACCAGGGGCGTGCCCTGGGCGAACAGCGGAGCGCCGATGGTGGCCAGCGCGCCTGCCGAGGCGGTGGCGCGGATCAGTTGGCGGCGGCTGCGGGAAATGTCGTTGCTCATGGGGTGTCTCCTATGGGTGAGCGGGGGAATTCGGGGAATCCGAAAACACGAAAGTCAAATGAGGGGATGGCGCTGTGGGTGGGGTGCTGCTCAAGCCCGATCCAGCAGCGTCTTGGCGGCGTGGGCGATCTTCTCCGGGCTCAGCCGCGCCTCGTTCTCCAGCACCTGGGCATAGCCCACGGGGATGCGCGGCGAGCCCAGGCGCGCCACACGGCAGCCCGTGGCCTCGGCTGTGTGCGCGGCGATCTCGGCGCCGAAGCCGGCCACCTGCACCGCCTCGTGCACCACCAGCAGGCGCCCGGTCTTGGCGGCTGAGGCATGCACCGTGGCTTGGTCCCAGGGCCAGAGCGTACGCAGGTCGATGACCTCCACGCTCACGCCGCGCAAGGCCTCATGCTCCAGCGCCTGCAGTGCCGGCGCCACACCGCGCGACCAGGTGACGATGGTCAGGTCCGCGCCCTCGCGCATCACGTTGGCGCGGCCCAGCGGGATGTCCAGTGTGGTGTCCACGGGCCCGGTTTGGCCCCAGAGCTCCTTGTGCTCCATGTAGATCACGGGGTCGCCGCTGGCCAGGCTCGCCTTGAGCAGGCTGAAGTTGTCCTGCGGCGTGGCTGGCACCGCCACCACCAAGCCGGGCAGGTGGGCGAACCAGGCCTCCAGCGACTGTGAGTGCTGCGCGGCCGAGGCCGACCAGATGCCGATGGGCATGCGCGCCACCAGCGGCACCCGCCCCTGGCCGCCGAACATGTAGCGGTTCTTCGCGGCCTGGTTGACGATCTCGTCCATCGCGCACAGCGCGAAGTCGATGACGCGCATCTCCACCACGGGCCGCAAACCCGCCAGGGCCATGCCCACGGCCGCGCCCATGATGTTGGCCTCGGAGATGGGGGTGTCGATGATGCGCTCGGGACCGAACTGCTGCGGCAGTCCACGGTACTGGCCGAAGACGCCGCCGCGGCCCAGGTCCTCGCCCAGCGCCACGATGTTCGGGTCGGCCTCCATGGCCTGCTGCAGCGCCAGTGCGGCGGCCGCTGCATAGGTGAGCTCTTGGACTGCGCTCATTTCCACACCCCCGCGCCGCTGTTCATGATCTCTTCGTAGGCATCGGCCACCTCGGGCCAGGGGGCGGCCTCGGCCACCTGCAGCGCGTGGGCGATCTCCGCCTGTGCTGCGGTGTCAATGGCGTCAATGTCGGCCTGGGTGGCGCCCTGGGCCCGCAACTGAGCCTGGGTGACCAGCAGCGGGTCGTTGCGCTTGGCGGCTTCCACCTCGGCGGGGTCGCGGTAGGTGCCCGGGTCCACCGATACATGGCCCTTGAAGCGGTAGGTCACGGCGTGCAGCAGCCGTGGCCCGCCACCGGCGCGGATCTCCGCCACCAGGCGGGCCGCGGCGGCGTCCACCGCTGCCACGTCGTTGCCGTCCACCTTCAGCCCGGGCATGCCCAGAGCCTCGGCCCGCGCCGAGACGCCAGAGCCCGCAGTCATGGGCGCGGTGGGCGTGGTGGCCGAGATGCGGTTGTCCTCGCACACGAAGAGCACGGGCAGCCGGTAGACCTGCGCCCAGTTCAGCCCCTCCAGGAAGGGCCCGCGGTTGGCCGCGCCGTCGCCGAAGAAGCAGGCCACCAGGTGCGGCAGGCCGCGGATCTTCAGCGCGTGCGCCGCACCCGTGGCAATCGGGATGCCCGCAGCCACCACGCCGTTGGCGCCCAGCATGCCCACCGAGAAGTCGGCGATGTGCATGGAGCCTCCCTTGCCCTGGTTGTAGCCCGTGGCGCGGCCGAACAGCTCGCACATCATGCGCGCGGCGTCCGCCCCCTTGGCCAGGGTGTGGCCGTGGCCGCGGTGGGTGGAGGTCAGCAGGTCCTCGCGCTGCAGGTTGAAGCACACGCCCGCGGCCACGGCTTCCTGCCCGGTGGACAGGTGCAGCGGGCCGCGCACCAGGGCGGGCTTGGCGGAGGCCGCCAGGCCCCAGGCGGCCACGCCACCCTGGCTGGCGACTTCGGCCGCATCCTCGAAGGCGCGGATGCGGCGCATCGACCGGTACAGGTCGAGCAATCGGTTCAATGACAAAACGGACTCCTGCAGGGCGGGGGCGAGGCAACGGGCAGCCTGTGGGCAGCATCGTCAGCCTGGAACGGACAGCGCCTGCCGATGAATTTGAAACCCGTAGATTCTTGCATCTGAAGACCCGAATGCCTCTACGGGCAACCCCTGCATCGCGCTACGATTCCCTGGCTATGACCGTCGAAACAATGCCTCTCACGCTCCCCCCCATCGCCTTCGTCGGCGGCGGCAACATGGCCCTGGCCATCCTCGGCGGACTGCGCCGGGGCGGCGCGCCGGCTTCCAGTTTCATCGTGGTGGAGCCGTATGCGCCGCAGCGTGAGAGGTTGCAGGCCGAACTGGGCATCCAGGCCCTGGCAGTGGCCGATGCCGAACTGGCGCGTGCCGGCCTGGTGGTCTGGGCGGTCAAGCCGCAGATGTTTGCGCAAGCCGCCGCACCCTGTGCGCCTTTCGTGGGGACGGCGCTGCAACTCAGCATCATGGCCGGCATCCGCAGCGAGGCGATCGTGGCCGCCTCGGGCAGCGCGCGCGTGGTGCGTGCCATGCCCAATACCCCGGCGCTGATCGGCCGCGGTGTTGCCGGCCTGTACGCCCGCGGGGCCGTCACCGAGGCCGACCGCGCCCAGGTGGAGACCGTGCTGGCGCCCACCGGCAGCACCCTGTGGGTGGCGCAGGAGCGAGACCTCGACGCGGTGACCGCGCTGTCAGGCTCGGGCCCGGCTTATGTCTTCTATTTCATCGAAGCCATGATGCGCGCCGGTGCCGAAATGGGGCTGGAGCCTGCCCAAGCCCGTCGCCTGGCGCAGGAAACCTTTGCCGGCGCGGCGGCCTTGGCGGCCCAGTCGGATGAGCCGCCCGAGGTGCTGCGCGAGCGCGTTACCTCCAAGGGCGGCACCACCTACGCCGCACTCAGCTCGCTGGAGGCCAGCGGGGTGAAGGCGGCTTTCGTGCGCGCGCTGCACGCCGCCAGAGACCGGGCTGAAGAGCTGGGTCGGTGAGCAACGCCGGTGCC
>CAISJH010000095.1 GCA_903885585.1 uncultured beta proteobacterium | reverse complement strand
GCTGATCGGCACCCTTGGTGACCGCATCGGCCTGCGCCGGCTGCTGACCTTCATGCGCCTGGGCTACGCCATGCTGGCCTGCACCATCTTGGTGATGGCGGCCACGGACCAACTGAGCCCCGCCCCGGTGCTGGTGGTCGCTTTCCTGGTCGGGTTGATCAAGCCCTCCGACATCGGCATGCGCACAGCCCTGGTGAGTGCCACGGTGCCGCCGGTTCAGTTGGTGGCGGCCGTAGGCATCTCCCGCACCACACAGGACTCGGCCCGCATTGGCGGGGCCCTGGCGGGCGCCGGCTTCATGGCGAGTCTGGGCATGGTCAGCGCTTATGTGCTGATCGCGTGCCTGTACCTGCTGTCCGCGACGTTGACGTGGCGATCAGGCCGCACCGTGGCAGCCGCCGGGCCGCAGACCGCAGCCGTGGCGCGGCGGGCCTCCCCGCTGCAGGAGCTCAAGGAGGGGTTGCGCCATGTCTGGCACACCCCGCATCTGCGAGCCGCCATGGCTCTGGCCGCCTTGGTGAACCTCTGCGCCTTTCCCTTGAGTGGGGGCTTGATGCCCTACATCGCCCGCGATGTGTTTGGGCTGGATCAGCAGGGTCTGGGCTGGCTGGTGGCCAGCTGGGCCTCGGGCGCCTTGCTGGGCTCACTGGCCATGGGGGCCTTCGGCAGCCGCTTGCCGCCCGGCCGCACGATGCTGGTGACCTGTGCGTTGTGGTACCTGAGCCTGCTGGGGTTGGCTCTGCCCATCGGGGTGGGCACGGCGATGGCGCTGTATCTCCTGGCGGGGCTGCTGCAGAGCCAGAGCATGCTGGCCCTGTCGGTGATCTTGTTGCGCACCTCCGAGGAGCGCTTCCGGGGCCGGGTGATGGGCGTGCGCATGCTGGCCATCTACACCCTGCCCATCGGGCTGCTGGCGGCGGGCGCCTTGATTCCGCTGATCGGCTTTGCGGCGCTGGTGGCGCTGTACATCGGCCTCGGCCTGCTGGCCTTGGCCGTGCTGGCCTGGGTGTGGCGGCGGGAGCTGTGGGCCCGCCACGCGCGGGCCAACGTGGTTTAGGCCAGCGCCCAGGTCGCCTGCATCGAAGGCCGCGCCCCGAAGCGGGCGTACCAGGCGGCGAGTTGGGGGTGGGTGCTGCGCCAGGCGATCTCTTCGCCATAGCGAAGGTCCAGGTACCAGAGCGCGCAGCCGACCGTGATGTTGCCGATGTGCACGGCATCGTCCACCGTGGGCGTACCGGCCTCGAGGGCGGCCAGCGAGGTGTGGATCTTGTCGATCTGCCCGCGCCGCCAGTCGGCCCAGCGCAGGGCCTCGGGGCGGGCGACATCTTCGTAGCGCGCCAGCAGGGCGGCGTCCAGCAGGCCGTCCCCCAGGGATTGCAGCGCCAGCGCATTCCATCGCGTGGCGTCCTGGGGGAACAGCCGGCCGCCACCCAGGTGGTCCAGGTACTCGCAAATCACCCGGCTGTCGTAGAGCGCCTGGCCGTCATCGGTCACCAGCGTGGGCACCTTGCCCAACGGGTTGGTCGCGACGAGGTTGGCATCGCGGTTGACCGGGTGGGCCTGGCTGGGCAGCAGGGTGATGCGGTCGACCAGGCCCAGTTCGTGCGCCGTGACCATGCACTTTCGCACGTAAGGGGAGGTGGGGGAGAAGAAGAGCTTCATGATGCCCTCAGCAGTGGACGGGGGTGCAGTGTGGCAGGCCTGGGGCGATCCTGTCTGCACCTGACGTCGGCAGCGGGCGCCTGGCCGGGTGCCGCCTGTGGTATCAATCGAACCATGCTCAACGACACCGCACGCTTTGTCCAGTCCTTGCCGGTGGCCCCGCAGTTCTCGAAGGCGCTTGACGAATCTGAACATGCACCGCTGCCCGATGGCTGGCTGATCGCGCTCACGGACGTGACGCGCTCACGGGACCACATTGCGCAGGGCCGCTACAAGGCGGTGAACATGGCGGGCGTGGCCATGATCAGCGCCGCCATGAACGAGCTGGGCTTTCGCGACATGCCGTACTGCTTCGGCGGTGATGGGGCGGCCCTCGCGTTGGCGCCGCCGGAGGCTCAAGCCTTCGCACCGGTCCTGTCGCGGGTGCTGACCATGGCGAGAGAAGAGCTCGGTCTGGAGCTCCTGGGCGCGCTGGTGCCGGTGAGCCGCTTGCGCGATGACGGCTTCGACGTCAAGGTGCGACCGGTTCGCGTGTCGGACGCGATGGTGAACTTCGCATTCACGGGTGGCGGTGTCGCGCACGCGGAGCGGCTCATGAAGGCCGGTGAGTACGCGGTCAGCCCAGCCCCCGCGGGTCAGCGTCCCAACCTGGAGGGCCTGTCGTGTCGATGGATGCCCGTGCAGACGCCGGGTCGCAAGATCGTGTCACTGATCGTTGAGCCGGGCTTGCGCTCCGATACCGCGGGCTACCAAAGGGCCGCGGAGCGCCTGCTGGTGGCGCTGGGCATGGACCGAGGCGGCGCCAGTCCCATTCCTGCAGAAGGCCCCGGGGTGGGCTGGCCGGCCGTCGGGCTGGAACTGGAGGCGCGTGTCACCCGCGGTTCGGCCAGCCTTGCAGTCCAACGGCTGAAGCTGAAGCTGGGTTTGGCGCTGGTCAGGATGCTGTTTCGCACCGGGCTGCGCCTGGGCGGCTTTGACCCGCGCCACTACCAGAAGGTCACTGGCCTGAACACCGACTACCGCAAGGTGCAGGACGGTCTGCGGATGACCGTCTCACTGGACCCCGCAGGCCTCGCGCTCGTGGAAGACCTGCTCGAGCAGGAGCGGCGCTCGGGTGCGGTGCGCTACGGCATGTCAGTCCAGGACAGCGCGGTATTGACCTGCTACGTACCCTCGGTGGTGGAAGCCGGGCACCTGCACTTTCTGGATGGTGC
>CAISJH010000094.1 GCA_903885585.1 uncultured beta proteobacterium | reverse complement strand
GCCGCGACCAGGTCCAGGCCACCCAGGCGCAGCTCATCGAGCACCTGAAAGCGGCGCAGACCCAGGTCTTGGCCACCGCAGCGCAAGATCCAGCAGCGGCGAGCGCGTGATGGGTGGAAACAGACGCGGGTCGTCGAGTTTGGCTGCGCCAGGGGCCTCGCTGCGCAGCGGGGCTGCCGGTGCGGCCGTCGTAGAAGTTCTAGAGGAAGAGGCTTCTCTGGAGAGCGCGAAAGCCGAAGCCAAGAAGGACAGCGACCTGATTGAGCAGTTTGTCCGTGAGCGCTGCCCCTCTGAGCACACCGCGGCGAACTACCGAGCGTCGCTTCGCCGGCTGGGCTGGTTCTGCAAATCCGTAGGGCTGCAGTCGGTGAGGCAACTGCTGCGTGACCAGTGGGCCGAATACCGGGCCTATCTGCGGGACCCTCCGGCAGAGCACATCATGGCCCACCGGTCTGTGAGGTATGGCGCTCCAGGGTGGGCGCCTTTCCGGGGCCCTCTGTCTGAGCGCAGCGCCAAGCAGTCCGAGATCATCGCCAAGGTCTTCTACGGTTGGATGGCCGACCCGGCAGTGGGCGCCATTGCGCACAGCCCGGTAGCCACGATCCGAACGCACGCCGTGCGTCGAAGTGCCACCGAGGCTGGCGTCCACCGGTTTCTGCCAGGCCCTGTCTGGCCGTACATCGACCAGGCCTTGCTACAGTGGCCGGCAGATACGCTCTACCAGCAGCGAAGTCGGGCCCGGGCCCAGTGGGTGATCGCCCTGGCCGTTGGCACGGGTCTACGAGCGAGCGAGGTCTCAAGCAAGAGGCTCTCTACACTTTGCCCGCCTCATCACCCCCAGAACTCCACCGACGGCTCCGGCACCAAGGCCCCATCGTATTGAAGCCCCCCATGACGGTCTCGAGCCAGCAGCAGCGGCGCATCGAGATCCACGTAAGTGCAAACTTGGGCGACTAGCCACGCAGGGGCCACGCCTAACGAAGTGCCGCCCATGCTACCCACCATCAGCTTCAGGCCCAATACCTGCGCGCGCCGCACCATAGCCAAGGCCTCGCTGAGTCCGCCGCACTTGTCGAGCTTGATGTTGGCGAACTGGTATCGGCCAACCAGTGCCTGGAGGGAGGCGGCGTCAGTGCAGGACTCGTCAGCAGCGAGAGGGATGGGCGAGCACAGGCCGTCGAGTGCTTCGTCCTGCCCTCGTGGCAGGGGTTGCTCGATCAACTCCACCCCTGCGGCATGCAGCGCCGGCAGCAGACGCTCCAGCAGATCAGGGCTCCAGGCTTGGTTGGCGTCGATGAGCAAACGCGCCGTCGGGTGTTCCTCCCTGGCGATGCGCACCATGTCCAGATGGCGCAAGCCGTCCGCCTTGAGCTTGAGCACGGGCAGATGGCGCGCTGCACGTACCCAGCGCCGCACTTGGGTTTCGCTTCCAAGGCCGATGGTGTAGACCGTGGTAACGGGCTGCACCACGTGCCAGCCGGCAAGCGTCCAGAAGCGTCTGCTGGCCTGTCGGGCTCTCAAGTCCCAAAGGGCGCAGTCCAACGCGTTGCGGGCGCCCCCAGGGGGCAACACGCTGGTTAGGTCGTCAAAGCCCAGGTCGTCCGGCAATGAAGATCCGATGGACCGGATTTGCGCCTGCAGCGTGGCGGGAGTCTCACCGTCATAAGTCACGCCGACAGCCTCGCCTCGGCCGACTCGGCCTTGGGCGTCGGTAAGTCGCACGCATATCGTGTCGATGTCGGTGAGCACTTCGCGAGCAATCTCGAAGGGCTCGGCTAACGGCCAGCGTTCGATGGCAACGTCACAAAGCAGTGGCATCGGGGACCGTTCTCTGGTTCAGGCGTCCGCCGCCATGGTTGCAGACTCAAAGCTAATCAGTGGTCGTCGCATAGTGGCACCGCTCATGGCCAAACAGGCCGATGGGATGGCGCCGCCACGCGAGGCCAGAAGTCGAGTGACCTCACCCGGTACGGCAACGCCGCGAAGTCGGGGTTCACGGCTCCCGGCGTAGCCACGTATAGCACCTCGGCCGCAATGGGGGCAAATGCGGTGTGAAAGTGCTGCATGGACTTCACCACCAACAGCCGCTTATCAAGCAAGGTCAGCCCCAACCCGGTGAAGGTGTCGGTGCCACCCACTTGGGAGCGTACCGACACCAGTACCAAGTGCAGGCCCTGCGCGGCCTCGACCCAGACACTGCGTCCCAGGCTAACGCGAGTGCCCAGAAGAGTCTGGGCATGCTGCTCGACGACGGCGCGCACGGTCACGCGCAAGTCCACGGGGTCACCTGAGTGAGGGCCGCACTTGCCACCCACTCGCAGGCTGAGGGAACTGCCCACGCCCGCTTCCGCACACAGCTGCACAGCGCCGAGGTCCCAGAAAGCGCCGACGATGGCCGGGCCGACTGGACGCTGCAACAGTCGGCGCAGGATGAAGGTGCTGTCCCCCGGGGCGCCAGCGCCAGGGTTGTCGGCCACATCGGCGATGACCACAGGTCCGTCGGACCGAACCGCCAAACGGTCCAGCGCCTCGTCCAGACCGATGACTGGCGCGGGGGTCTGCTCACGCATCGCCCAAAACTCGGTCGCCAGGCGGCGCGCCAGCGCCTGGGCCTGGGCCGGATCACCATCGGTGACGACCCAAACCTTGGCACCGGCGTCGGCCACATCGCCCCAGGGAAAGCCGTGGCCCAATGACACTGACAGCACGCCGTCGCGGCCCTCCAGCGACTTCATGCGCTGCACGAAGCCGCTCATCGGCTCACGCGTGGTGTGCCAAAGGCCCACCATGGCACAGTCGCACACTCCTGTGGTGGGCCGCACCCGACCGATAGCCGTGTCGAGCAGGATGCGGTAGACCTCGCGCGAGCAGTCATCGATGTCCGTGTGGGGGTACTCCTTGAAGGCTACACAGACATCGGCGGCGGCGAACATCGTCTGGGTGAAGTGCCCGTGCAAGTCCAGCACTACGCCTACGGGCACATCGGGCCCGACGACGGAGCGAATAGCGACCAGCAGCTCGCCTTCACAGTCCTCATGGCCCTGCGCCACCATCGCACCGTGCAGCAGCAGTTGCACCGCATGTACCGGGAGCGCAGCGCGCAGGTCGTCAAGGATGCGATCGCGCAAGGCTTCATAGACGGCGCCCACTACCGGGCCCCCAGGCTCGGCAAAGGCGCACACGCTCTCCACCACGTGGTGACCGTCGGCCTGCATCAACTGGCGCATGAAGTGCAGGTAGGCCCCGGTGCCAGCAGGGTCACGCAGGCTGCCGTCGCCGCGGTACAGCCCCGCCTGCTCAAAACTCGTCCAGCCCGTGCAGGTGGGGGCAAAGGTGTTGGTCTCGCAGGCCAGCTCGGCGATGAAGAACTTCATGGTCCGCCACCGGCGGCGGCGCTCGGCGGGGGCACGCGCTCCAACCACAGACGCCGGCTGCGGAACGTATCGAGGTACAGCCCCGTCACCGCGCCCACAGGGCCCTCATTACCCTGATTGCCCAAAGTACCCGATGGAACTGCCTCGCGCTGCACGCTGATCACGCCACTCAGTGGCACCTCGGGCAATTCCGGTGCGCTCAAGCCAAATACCTCAGGCGACCAGGCCTGAAGGACACAGCGCACGGCCGGCGCACGCGCCTGGAGGGTCATCTCCATTGATTCCCCCTTCAGCGTGATGCTGACCTCAGCAGCGAGGTCTGTGGCAATGTAGTTCCCCACCAGTGCGGCCCCAACGCTCGCGTTGGTGGGGGAGTCAGCTGGCAGGCGCTGAAGCTGCAACGGTCGGCCACCGCGCACCGCGGGCAGCACAGTCGGCGCGCCCTTCCCGGCCAGCAGATCGGCCACCGCGATCTCAATGCCGCTCTCCGGCATGTCCTCCGCGCCCACGCGAAGCACGGCGCCGTGGTCATGCATGGCCACCGGCATCAGGTTCCAGGACTTCAGCGCCAGCCGACCCTCTAGGTCTACGAACTCGATCACGTAGCCGCTGGCGGGGTCCCGGTAGCGCACGCCCACCAGCGGCCGAAAACGCGCGACGTCAGCCCGCGGCACCACCGCGCCCAGGTGCTGCGTGCCCAGCAGGTGGTCCACGATACGCCAGGCCAGCTCCATCGGGTTCAGCGGCGCCCCGTTCAGGAGGAGGACGATGTCAAGTTCGTGCGCGGGCACGGTCAGCATCTGGCAGGAACCGCCCACGACCCCCCCGGCATGGTGAATCACCTCGACACCGCGGTAGGCGTGGCGCATCAGGCCGAGCGCGTAGGGCAGCGACTCGCCGTTATCCAGGCGCGCGGTCTGCAACATATCCCGCCAGGACTGCGCGCTGCCAACAAGCGAAGGGGACCGCAAGTGCGCCAGCCACTTCAGCAGGTCGTCCACGGTCGACACCATCGCGCCCTCGCCGCGGAAATCCCTGATCGGGAAGAAGCCCCGACGGTAGCTGCCATCCGGCTGGGGTACATGCAGATCGGCCAGGCCTGGCAACAGGGCACCGTCGTCGGGCATCGACGCTGTGTGGCCCATGCCCAGGGGCGTGAAGATGCGGGTTTGCAGTACCTGCTCAAAGGGCATACCGGCGGCACGCGCGATCACCTCCGATAACAGCTGGTACCCGCCGTTGCTGTAGAGGAACTCGCTGCCCGGAGCGAAGTTCAACGCCGACTGGCGCAGCAGCGCCTGTATGACGGCGCCCTCGGGTTGCATCGCCATACCGCTGGCCAGAGGGAACAGGTCGAGATAGCAGCGCACCCCAGCGGTATGGGTCATCAATTGGCGAAGCGTGGGCTGCTGCACCTTCTCAGGCCACTCCGGCAGATAGTGCCCGACAGACGCATCGATCTCCAGCCGACCTTCCTCGGCTAGTAGCAGAGCCGCCAGGCACGTGAAGTGCTTGCTGGTCGAGCCAATGCGCATGCGGGTAGCTGGCGTATTTGGCACCCCTAGCGCCACGCTGGCCAGGCCGTAGCCCCGGCGCAGCAGAAGCAGACCGCGCTGCGCGACACCGACAACCATGCCCGGTGCGTCGTGACGGTCTACGGACTCGAACAGCGCCCGCAGGGCATCTTCCAGCTCCTCCTCGACCGGCAATGCGGAGGTGAGTGATGAGGCAGCAGACTTGATCATCAGAGGGGCCTCCTGGCCACGCCCGGCGTTCCAGACCAGGCTTCATCGGCGGCGGCGTTAGCCAGCCGTACAACATCGACTGTGTACACGAAAGGCGCCTCGGCCGTGCGGATCAAGGCCGCACCAGCGCCCAAGGCTACTGCGCTCACGGCAGCCAGCGACCATTGCAGGCCCGAGGGCACTGCAATCAAGGCGTCGGACATCAAGCCCACGAGGGGCGGACTGAGGGACGCCATCGACACCGTCACCAAACCGCCGACAGCGATCAAGCGCGAGCGCAGGGCCGGTGGCGTCATGTCCTGCAGCAGGGTGGGCGCCAGCACGCTGGCGGCAATGAGGGCGGCCACCTGGAGGCCAAACAGCACATACAACTGCAGCGCGCTGCCTGCCATCAGCATGGCTGCGGACGCGACAGCGCCCAGGGCAAGGCCCCAGACCGTGACCCGCACCGGGGTGGCCCTCCCATGGCGGCCCGACAACCGGCGCACCGCCCACGCGCCCGCGACGGCACCGGCCAGCGTGCCCAGGATGTAGCCAAGCCCAATGCCCTGCCCCACCTCTGCGGGCGAGGCACCGAACAGCCGGGTGGCCGCCACCGGCAGCCAATTGGACACCGCGGCCAGGCCCAGCGCCCCCAGCCCGGTGCCGCCAAAGATGCCGATGACGGTGCGGCGGTGCTGGCGCAGGTAGTGCCAGGACGGCGAGCCCGCGGAAGCCGCCGCACCAGGGCGGGCAGGCGTCACCGCCGGGCGTACCGGAATCAGCAGGATTAGCAGCGCCACCAGCGGGCCCGGCAGCGCCACGCAGAGGAAGGCCAGGCGCCAGGGCTCCAGGCCCGCCACCGCCTGGGCCAGCTCCGCAGGCAGCGCAGCACCCAGCGAGCCCAGAGCTTGCACCAGGGCACCACTTAGAGCGATGCCCACGCCGGCCCCGAGGATGGCCGCGACCGTGAAAATGCCGTTCGCCAACACGCGCCGCCGGTCGGGCACAGCATCGGGGAGCAAACCGTAGACGATAGGGGTTAGCCCCGCCTCACCTATGCCCAGCACAGCCGCAGCGATGAACAGGGCGGTAAAGTCAGGGGCGAGCCCGCAGGCCGCGGTTGCCCCGGCCCAGACCAGCACGCAGGCGGCCAACAATCGCCGGCGACCGAAGCGGTCGGCCAGCCAGCCGATGGGCACCGCGGCCAGGCCAGAGAACAGCGTCACCGCCAAGCCCTGTAGCAGTCCCAGTTGGGTGTCGCTCAGGCCGAGCGACTGCCGGATGGGCTCGGCCAGCAAGACCAGAATCTGGCGGTTGATGGCCGCAAAGATGGCGGCCGTAACCAGCACACACAGCGCGTAGGCCGCCGTCCGACCGGTGCGCGGGTCGGACGGACCCGCGACCGCGACCCCTGTGCTGGCTTCAGGCAGGGATGAGGGGGCGAGTGTCACTCAGAAGGGCACGGTGACTGCAGCCCCCACCGTGCGCGGCTGGGCGTGCGACACCCACACCGGCCCGCCCAGGGCACTGACACCACTGTTGGCCGCCAACTGAGCCCGCTCGTCGAGCGCATTACGAATGTAGACCTCCAGGCCGAACCGGTTCAGGTCGATGCCGGCCCGCAGGTCGGTCAGCGAATAGGCCGGCAGGCGGTGGTTGGGCGCGGTAGTGCTACCTTCGTACCCCGCATTGCGATTACCCACATATCGCTGCGTCCAGCCGGCGTACGCCGGGCGGCCCCACAGGCTGAAGTCATGGCTCAGGTCCAGCGAAGCCGCAACCCGTGCGCTATTGGGCAAGCGCGCACCGGCCTTGGCCTGCAAGCCTGCGGCATCGGCGCTCAGCCGAGCGTCAGTGAGTGCCGTTCCCAAAACCCAAGTCCAGTTGCGCGCCGGCCGCCAGGTAGCAGACAGCTCCAGCCCCTGCAGGTGAGCCTGCCCGGCACTGACGATGACGTTAACGCCGTTGACCGATGTGTACTGCTGGATGTTCTTCCAGCGTATGTCGAACAGCGCCGCCGACAGCGACAGGCGCTTGTCCAGCAAGTCGCCCTTGTACCCCGCCTCGACGCTGCTGAGCGTGTCAGGCGCATAGCTGTTGGGCGCCACGGGCAGCCCAGTGGTCGGGTCTCGCAATACCGGGTTGGGCCCTCCTGGGCGGTAGGCCGTGGCCGTGCGGACAAAGACGTTGCTGTTGGCATCCAGCAGGTAGCGGCCGGTAAGCAGGTACGTCGTGGTCTGGTCCCGCGAGTCGTCGGCAAGATTCTGCGGCCCGCCCAGTAGCAGACCGTCGGTGTTGACCTCCGAGCGCTGGCGGTTGGTCGCCACTCGCAGGCCACCGTTCAGCGAAAGCCGCTCAGACAAGCGCCACGTGGCATTGCCAAACATTGCACGCTCGCGATAGCTGTTTTCGACACGCGCCGCGGCCAGGCTTGGGCCCGGCGAGCCACCTGGCATCGTCGTGGGCACCCCCTGCACGTTGGTGCCAGTCTCATCGTTGAGGTACAGGCCCACCAGCCAGTCGAACGTCCCGCCCGCCCGCGAGGTCAGCCGCAGCTCCTGCGTCTTCTTACTCCCGTCGATGCGCACGTCCGCCGCTGCTGTCTCGACCGTCAGGCCGAACGAGCCCAGAAGCGGGACGTAGGCGAGGCTGAGGTCGCTCATCACATTGGAGCGCACCGACTGGCTGGAGGTGATGGAGTTCAGGCGGGCCCAACCCAGATCAGCCTCGATCTCTGCTGCCAGGATCTCCACCTTGGCGTTGTAAGGCTCGCGTAACAGCAGGCGTCGCTGAAGGTCACCCAACACGGGCTGGCCGCTGGCCGCGTGGTCAACAAAGTCCAGCCCGTCACGCCGGATGTCCTGCCCAGTGGCAGTAAGGCGGATGCGCAGGTCCTTGCGCGGGGTCAGCAGCAGCGAGGCCCGCAGGCCCGCGGTCGCGCCCGACTCGATGTCACGTGCCGTTACCAGGCCCACCGTGTCCACGGTACCACCCGCGCGGTCGCTGAAGGCCGACACGCGCAGCCCTGCCACATCCCGGCTCAAAGGGATGTTGAGCACGCCGCTGACCGTGGAGCCGCCGCCGCCATGACTGGTGGCGGACGCACCCAGCCGCACCTTGCCCGAGAACTCGGAAGCGTCCGGATCGACGGTCACGTACTTGAGCACGCCCCCCATGGCGCTGGCACCGTACAGCGTTCCCTGCGGACCCCGCAGCAGTTCGACCTGGCGCAGATCGAGCAGGCCAAGATCAAGGGCGTGGATCGCGCCGTTCAGAAAGGGAACGCTAGAGCCCACTGCGACGTCGTCGACGTAGACGCCGACCGTGGCACTGGTGTCGTTGCCCGTTGTGACTCCACGAATGGTAATTGCGCCATAGCCGGGACCGCCCCAGCTGTTCAGATTGGTGCCGGGTTCGCGGGAGAGGTAGTCCTTGAGTGAATTCGCGCCTGAGCGGCTCAGCTCGTCGGCCGACATGACGCCAATCTGCATCGGCACCTCCCGCACCGGCTCGCGCCTGCGGTTGGCGGTCACCACGATAGTGCTCGGGGAGTCGGTTCCCAGCTGACTTCGTGGGCTACTTGCGGGGGCGGCAAAGATCACAAGTGCGCCCGAGACATCGCGTCGCACCGCAAGCGCGCTGCCTCGAAGCAAGGCCGTCAGTGCCTCGTCGGCGGCCGCCGTGCGCTTGAGACCGGGAGACGTCAGGCCGCGCAGGTCCTCAACCTTGTAGACGAGCTGCAGGCCGGATTGCGCCGCGTAGGCTTCCAGCGCAGCCTTCATTTCCCCGGCCGGGATGTCAAAGTTACGGGTCTGGGCCCACGCGCTGGCACAAAACACAAGCGCGCACAGGCTGGGAACTCCCGCGCGCAGGGCGCGGTTCAAGCGACGGCCGACTTTCATGATCGCGTACCTTGGTGGTTGTCCATGCTGATTAGGACGAACCGCACCTGACAATCCGGTATGGCCCTGGGGTTTACACCCAAGACTAACGACCTGCACGATATGCCGTACCGGATTTGGCGCGCTGCTTCGTCTATCGGGTGTGAGTCAGGAAAAACATTGAGCGACAACGAGCTGAGCACGTGGTTCGTGGAGGAAGTGCTGCCGCTGGAAGGGCTGCTGGAGCGCTACCTGCGACGTAACTGGCGTGACCCCGACGAAATCCCAGATCTTCGTCAGGAGGTGTACGCCCGCGTGTATGACAGTTGTGCCACGGTGAAGCCACTCTCGGCCCGTGCATTTGTTCTGTCTACTGCCCGCAATCTACTGATCGACCGCGTGCGGCGCGCCCAGGTCGTCTCGATCGAAACCTACGCCGACATCGAAGGGATGAACACCCAGCAAGACGAACTCAGCCCTGAACGGCACCTGAGCGGCAGAAGCGAGTTACGGCTGTTGCAAGCGGCCTTGGAAGGCCTGCCTCCCCGCTGCCGCGAGGTGGTGGAACTGCGCAAGATCGAGGGCCTATCCCAGCGCGAGGTAGCCGCACGGATGGGCATCGCCGAAGACACCGTGGAAAAGCAGGTCGCCAAGGGCGTGCGCGTGCTGGCACAAGCCCTTCGCGGGGGTGGCAGCGGCGAGGCCGCTCCCAACGCCACCGTGCCTGCACGGCGCTACGGCAAGGGGAGTGCATGAGCGCGAAGCGGTGTCGAGTGGGTGCACCCGGCAGCTCCCAAGCGTGCTTCGCCCAGCGTGCAGCGCGAAGGGATGTCGAATGACCGACTGGCGCGACACCGAGGCACAGGCCGCGGCCTGGATCGCCGAGCAGGATCGGCACCAGTGCACTGGTGCCTTGGGGCCCGAGCGGGAGGCGGCGCTGCAGGCCTGGCTGGCAGAGTCAACGGCGAACCGCGTGGCCTACCTGCGGCTGCAGAGCGCATGGCGCCGGGCCGACCGGCTGAGCGCCTCGCGCACGCCAGGGCAGGAGGTCCGCCGCAGCAGCGCAGGCAGGCAGCCGGTTTCGACCTTCCTGACCAGGCTGCCCCGGCCAGGCCCATCGGCTTGGGCTGGCCTTGCGGTGGCCATCCTGGGGCTGGGCATTGGCCTGGGGAGCAGCTTCTGGCCGGCCGCCAACCCGCAGACTGCCGACGCCGCCCGCCCCGTCCAGACGCACACCACCGAGAAGGGCGGCCGGTCGCTGTTGAGCATGGCCGACGGCTCACGCCTGACCTTGAACACCGCCACCCACCTGCGCACCGCCCTCACCCCCGCGGCGCGGGCCGTATGGCTGGACGAGGGCGAGGCCCATTTCGAGATCGCCCACGATGCCCGGCGGCCCTTCGTCGTACACGCCGGTGCGCAGCGCGTGACGGTGCTGGGCACGCGCTTCTCGGTGCGCCGCGAAGGGGAGCGCCTGCGCGTGACGGTGGTCGAGGGGCGTGTCCAGCTTCAGGCGGGGCCAGGCCAGCGAGCCACCGTGTTGGCCCGCGGCGATCTGGCCGTGTCGGACCCGCATCACATCGTGGTGGCCCGCCGCTCGCCGCGGCAGATGCAGGACGAACTGGCCTGGCTGGAGGGCAAGCTGGTGTTCGACCAGGCCAGCTTGGCCGAGGTGGCGCGCGAGTTCAACCGCTACAACACGCGACAACTGCTTGTCGATGACGATACGGCTGCCCAGATTCGCCTTGGCGGCGCCTTTGAAGCACGAAATGTGGAAGGATTTGCACGGCTCCTGCACACCGGATTCGGCTTGCAGGTACGCCTACAAGCCGATCAAATCAGGGTCGCGACGCCGGCGCGCTGAGCAGGTTCCGCACAAAGCAGCGGGCTACCAATAGCGCGTAGAAGCCTCATTTGGGCAAGGTACGCCTTGTGGAAGTTTTGGCACGAGAACTCGGACGCGACAAATTCCGAGCAGTCCAGAAAGAGCGATTGACGCGCGACTGACCTTCTGCGGGCCCAGGTTGGCTCGGCTTTTCCAACCTGCGGGACAGTTCCTTCAGCCTGAAGCCCATGAATGCATGGGTTTCAGGCGAAAGCGCACCAATCTGCGCGAAAAGTACGATCACCCCAGGCCGTTACTCGGGTGAATCGGCAAATTCACGCCGCATTGACCGACTCGCTGACCCCTGAGTCGGACAACCGATGGCGCAGATGACCGCAGCACTGCTAGCAGGCATGCATCGCGCTTGATCTCCAGCCTTCAAGGGCGACCTGACGTAAACAATGACATAGACGGGGTCGCCTCAGAAAACGGATCGCAAAGTACGCTAAGCCCGGTTGGCAGGCCTCAGCGGCCTGAATTTCTTCGCTGCGGCTGAGGAACTGCGGCGCCAACGGTAGTCGCCCGTCAGGTTGATGTGTTCCCAGCCCAGGGG